>CALXUO010000011.1 GCA_944391695.1 uncultured Alphaproteobacteria bacterium | reverse complement strand
GCGATGTGTCAATTCTTGCAACAACATCCTGGTTGTATCCTTATTGGTTTTAGTACTAAAAACTCGTGCGGCATAATCCTTTCGCACGAGTCTAATCTAGCACAAAAGAGGTAAATTTTGGGTTAAGTAAAAAACAAAAAATGCACAAATTTTAATTAATGAAAAATAAGTAGGGTTGCTTTTAGAAATTAGGGCTTATATAATTGGCAGTAAAGTTTTTTTGATTTTGGGCAGAGTGATGGCTTGGCAATGGGTTAGAGATAAAAATGTTTTGACACTTTTTTTGAGTGGTGATTTGCGCAAGTTTGACGGCGAGGCAGAGCTTGACGGATTGATGACAGACTTGGCAAAGTTTAGGAAAATCAGTGTTAACGGAAAAAAACTTGAAAATTGGGATTGCGCCACGGCGGCGCTGTTGTACAAGCTTGTGAGAGAGGCTAAGCAAAATAAAATTGCCATTGAATATGATGAAATCCCCGATGGGCTTGAGCAGTTGTTGGAATTGGCCGGAGCTGTCGAATATAAGCCAGAGCCTGTAAAACAAAATATAAAAACCGATTTTTTGGAGAAAATGGGCCTGTGGGGTATAAGCATTGGAGAAAAACTTGCCGGCGTGGGTAGGTTTTTGAAAGATGTGGGCGCTTCTATCGGGCGGTTGGCCACGGGTGAGGCGGTTATGCGCAAGGTCGATTTTGAGTTTGCTTTGGAAGACTGCGGCTATAAGGCCTTGGGAATCGTGTCGTTGGTTAGCTTTATGGTGGGGCTAATCTTGGCTTTTGTCGGGGCTTTGCAACTAAAAATGTTTGGTGCGCAGATATATATCGCCTCATTGGTGGCAATAGGTATGACCAGAATTATGGGCGCGATTATGGCCGGAATTATTATCGCCGGCAGAACCGGCGCCGCTTATGCCGCCACAATAGGTACCATGAAAGTTAACGAGGAAGTTGACGCCTTGCAGACAATGGGAGTGTCGGCAGTTGATTTTTTGGTGTTGCCAAGAATGTTGAGTTTGATTATTACCATGCCCTTTTTGACAATGTGGGCCGATATTATGGGAATTATCGGCGGGGCAAGCGTGGCGGTGTTGATGTTGGATATTTCGGCACAGCAGTATTGGCACTATTCGGTGCAGGCGTTTCAACTTACTAACTTTTGGGTGGGAATTTTTCACGGGTTTATCTATGGAATTATAATTTCTTGCGCCGGATGCTACTATGGTATTAATTGCGGGAGAGATGCCGATAGTGTGGGTGTGGCTGCTACCAAAGCAGTGGTGGCGGCAATCGTTATTATGATTGTGGCTACCGGTATTTTGACCTCTTTGTTGGAGGTGATGGGAATATGATGGCTGAGAATAAAATAAAGGTTGAAAATTTGACCATCGCCTATGGTAGTAATGTGCTGATGAAAAATATCGGCTTTGAGGTGAAAAAAGGCTGCGTCTTTGTTATTATGGGCGGGTCTGGATGCGGAAAAAGCTCGTTGCTTAAGATTTTGACCGGACTTAAAACCCCCGAAAGCGGCAAAATTTGGATTGACGGTATGCGTTTTGATAATGCCGATGAGGCGCAAAAAAAGAAAATTATGCAAAATTGCGGGATATTGTACCAAAGCGGGGCGTTGTTTTCGTCAATGACTTTGGCCGAAAATGTGGCGCTGCCGCTTAGGCAATACAGCGATTATTCGCCTAAAATGATTATGGATATGGTGGAGTTTAAATTGGCGCTGGTGGGCTTGAGGGGATATGAGGATTTTTATCCGTCGGAAATTTCGGGCGGAATGAAAAAACGCGCCGGTTTGGCAAGAGCTTTGGCGCTTGATCCTGAAATTGTCTATTTTGACGAGCCCTCGGCCGGGCTTGATCCGGTCAGCTCCAGAAGATTGGACGAATTGATTTTGGATATTAATAAAAGTTTGGGGACAACCATTGTAATTGTTACGCATGAGCTGGCTTCGATTTTTGCGGTGGGAGAAGATGCCATCTATCTTGATGCGGATACTAAGGGAATTTCGGCACGCGGAAATCCTAAAGAATTGTTGCAAAACCCACCTAACCAAAATGTGTTGCATTTTTTGAGCGGAGGTAAAAAATAATGGCCAAAAAACCTAATGTGAGACTTATCGGCTTGTTTTTGGTTGTGATGATGCTGGTGTTGGGAGGCATTGTGATAGCTTTGTTGGATAATAAGGTGTTCGGCAAAGAAGGAAACGAAGTGGTGATGTTCTTTGAGGAATCTATCAACGGGCTTAATGTCGGATCTCCGGTCGTGCTTAAAGGGGTGAAAATAGGAGAGGTCAGCAAAATCGATATTATGGTTAATACCGAGACGTTGGATTTTAGTATTCCGGTTTATGTTAAGATGAATACCAAAGGAATAACCAGTACCATACGCTATAAAGACGGCAAGGAAGTGTTGGATGCCTTGGTTAAAAAAGGTTTGAGAGCAAGGCTTGCATCCCAAAGCTATGTTACGGGACAACTGATGATTGAGCTTGAAATGCTACCGGATACACCGGTTAATTATCATGGCGACACCAAGTTTTTGGAAATTCCGACGGTGTTGTCGGCGCTGGGCGAGATTTCGCGTGGGTTGCAAAAAATGCCTTTGGCCGAGGGAGTTAAAAACTTTAACAACTTCTTTAAGGGGCTTAACCAAAGTATGCCAGATATAAACAAAATTATTGAGGATTTGGAAAAGGCCTTAAGCCGAAACAAGGGCGTCTCGGTTGAGGTGTTGGAAAATATTAATAAAGCTGCGGTTAATGTCAGCAAGGCGGCTAAGTCAATGCAAAATTTGACTGATTATTTGGAACAAAATCCTGAGGCGTTGATTAAGGGGAAAAAATAATGATGAAAAAAATAGGAATAATATTTGGACTGATATTGGTGGCCGGCTGTTTGGGCGGATATAGCCCGGATAACAGGTTTTATAGTTTGCAGATAATCGGAAATGCAGCAGATAAGGTTTTGTCAAGCAAAAACTTTAGTGTCGGGGTGAAAGAGATTGATTTGCCTGATTATTTGGATAGGCCGCAGATTGTTATAACCGAGAGTTCGTCGCCTGAGGTAAAGTTGGCTGAGCATGACAGGTGGGGAAATGATTTGTCGGCTATGATGCAAAGAATAGTGGCTGCCGATTTGAGTGCTTATTTGCCTAAAGCAGAGGTGAAGGCTAAGACCGAATTGGTCGAGAATTTTGATTATTTGCTTGATATACAAATCGTGAGGATGGATTTTGTATGGAATGAAAAAGCCGTGCTGGAGGCTTGGTGGTATTTGACCAATAATGATGGCAAAATTATCAAGAGGCAAAAGTTTTATGAAGAAGAAAGCGTTGACAAAGATTTTGCCAGCTTTGTCGAGGCTGAAAGCAAAATGCTCGGCAATATGAGTTATAATATTGCGCAGGCTTTGGCTAAAGTGAAAAAATAGCGCTATTGCTCCAAAAACTTGACTATTTGCTCGGTGATGTCTTTGGCATCACCATAGAGCATTATGGTGTTGGGAGCATAAAACAATGGGTTGTCTACGCCTGAGTAGCCGCTGCCAAGAGAGCGTTTGACGAAAAATACGGTTTTGGCTTGGGATACATCTAAAATGGGCATGCCAAACAAAGGCGAAGAAGCATCGGTTTTGGCTGAGGGATTGGTGATGTCGTTGGCACCAATGATATAGGCAACGTCGGTTGAGGAAAACTCTTGGTTGATGTCGGCAAGCTCAAAGACATCTTGATAGTCTATGCCGGCTTCGGCCAAAAGTACGTTCATGTGGCCAGGCATGCGACCGGCCACCGGATGAATCGCAAATTTGACATCGGCGTGATATTTGTTGCCAAGAATGGTTGCCATATTTTTTAGCGCGTGTTGGGCCTGTGCCGCAGCCATGCCAAAGCCCGGGACAATAATTATTTTGGCGGCATTTTCCATAATAAAGGCCGCGTCTTGCGGCGAGCCGGAATTAGCCGATAATACAGAAGATGAAGGGCTTTCTTTGGAGTTTGCGGCAAAGCCTCCGGTTAGGATGTTTAGCAAGGAGCGGTTCATGGCTTTTATCATGATATAGGCCAAGATAGTGCCGCCGGCGCCAACAATCGTGCCGATGATGATTAAGATTGAGCTATCCAAAGATAGGCCGATGCCGGCGGCCGCCCAACCGGAATAGCCATTGAGAAGCGAGATTACAACCGGCATATCGGCTCCGCCAATCGGCAATACCAGCAAAGCTCCTAAGATAATGACCAGTACTGTGAGAATGATGAAAATATCTGTTAATCCGGTGGTGATGAAGATGCCTGCCAAAATCAAAACTACAAGAAGTAAAGAAATATTGAGCAAATGCTGAAAGCGAAAGTGCAAAGGGGCAGATTTGATGGTGCCTTGGAGTTTGACATAGGCAATAACCGAGCCGGAAAACGCCAGACCGCCGATAATTGAGCCTAAAGTATTGTCAAAAAGTTTGGGCGATGATGACAAAACTTCTGCCAGAGCTATGCAAACCGCAGCCAGACCTCCAAGGCAATTGAAAGCCGCAATCATTTGCGGTAAAGAGGTTAGTTTGACTTTGAAAGCTGAGTAAATGCCAACTATGGCGCCAAGCAAAATAGCCGTGAGTGAAAACAATATTGACGGAAATCTTTGGATTGATAATGCCGCAACTATGGCAAACAATATTCCTAAAATGCCAAGAATGTTGCCAAATCTTGCCGTGCGTGGAGAAGCTAAGGAGCGGATGGATAAAATCATGAGCAAACAAGCCAAAATATAGGCAAGATTTTGAAAGTAATACATTATTTCTTCTCCCGAGATTTGAACATTTCGAGCATGCGTTGCGATATGGCAAATCCGCCAAAAATATTAATGGCGGCCAAAAAACAAGCCAAATAGGCCAAAAAATTGGCAGTAAACGAGTGGCTGTTGTCCAAAGATAAAAGCGCGCCGATGATAATGATACCGGAAATGGCGTTGGATACGCTCATCAGCGGTGAGTGCAAAGCCGGTGTTACACCCCAGATAATAAGATAGCCCACAAAGCACGATAACATAAAAATTGTTAAAAGAGACCATATATCCATGAGGTTTAGCCTTTCGTTATACAGGTTGAAGAAATCAGCTCATCGGAAAAATCGGGGAGTAGAGATTTTTGGGAGGCAGAATAAAGTTTCATGGTGAAATTGCAGAGATTGTTGGCCAAAAGAGGACTTGAAGAACCTGGAATTTCGCGGGCAAGAAAACTATCGCCATAGATGGTGTGTGACAGCAAAGAAACGACTTGGCCTTGTTTGCTGCCCTCAATATTGCCACCTTTAGATGCCGCCATATCTATTATAATCGAACCGGAAGGCAAGAGCTTGAGCATGGAGCGGTTAACAATAAGCGGCGCTTTTTTATCGGGGCTGAATGCCGATGATATGATGATGTTGATTTGCGGCAATATTTCGACAATATCGGAAACAAACAAGGCGCCAAGAGAGGTTGCTTGTTCTTTGACCTCGGGACGAGTGTCGGTGATATAGACTTTGGCGCCTAAACGCTTGGCTGTGGCCGCTGCTTGCAGGCCGGCAACTCCGCCGCCGATGATTAAAAATTTGAGCGGCGGAAGCGTGCCGGCCGAGGTTATCATCAGGGGAACAATTCGGGTGGAAAAACTTAGGGCCTTGATTACCGCTTGGTAGCCGGAAAGGTTGTTTTGTGATGACAGGATATCAAATATTTGGGCTGATGAAGTGCGGGGCAGGCGCTCAAGCCCAAAGCAAAAAACGGATTTGTGCAAAAGTTGTTGTTTGGCCTTGGAAGAGATGTTACTCATATCGCCGATAATAAAGCTTTCTTTTTTGAGGAGATTAATTTCTTGCAAAGAAGGTGCGGAAATTTTTAATAAAATATCGGCCTGAGAAGATATTTTGTCCGATTGAGAGATTATGTCGGCTCCTGATTGTTGGTACTTTTCATCGCTGAAACCCGAGGCAATACCTGAGCCTGATAAAATCAGAATCTTAAAGCCTGATTGTTTGAATTTTGAAACAGTATCAGGAGAAATGGCAACCCTGGTTTCTTTGGTGTCGGCTTCTTTGGAAAATCCTATAATCATTTAAATATTGTTACCTTTGTTAACTATTATAAAACCATATATGGATATAATCGTTGCCGGTTGAAGATACAATGCCCTTAAAAATAAGGATTGGTTGATGAGAGAATTAGCGAAATTGTTTTGTTTGTTTTTTAAGATTGGTTTGTTTACGTTTGGCGGCGGATATGCCATGCTGCCGCTTTTGAAGGCTGAGGTTGTGGCAAAACGCAGGTTCTTGAGCGAGGAAGAGTTGCTTGATCTATATTCTATCGGTCAATGTACGCCGGGAATTATCTCAATTAATGTCGCAACTTTTATCGGCTATCAACAAAAAGGTGTTTTGGGGGCTATTGCCGCAACGGCAGGTATCGTAATGCCTTCGTTAATTATTATAACTTTGGTGGCCAGTATTTTGCAAAAATTTATGGATAACCGCTATGTGGCATATGCTTTTGCCGGTATTAGAATCTGCGTGGCAGCATTGATTGCCGATATTATTTATGATTTGGCAAAGAAAAATATCAAAGATTATATGGCGGCGGCCGTTTTTATCGGGGCATTGGTGTTGTTGGTCGGCGGCGGATTGTCGGCGGTAATGGTGGTGTTTATTGCCGGAGCGTGGTCTTTGGGATGGGGCGAGATAAAAAGAAGGATTAAGAAAAAATGACTTATCTCTTGTTGTTTTTTGAGTTTTTTAAAATAGGCTTGTTTGCCATAGGCGGTGGGTTGGTTACGGTGCCTTTCTTGTTTGACTTGGCTGATAAATACGACTGGTTTTCTAAGGCCGAGCTTACGGATATGATTGCGGTTTCGGAATCAACACCGGGGCCTATCGGTGTTAATATGGCAACGTTTGCCGGATTTAATGCAGCCGGAGTGGCAGGAGGAATAATCGCAACTTTTGCTTTGGTGCTGCCTTCGGTGGTGATTATGATTTTGATTGCCAAGATGATGCAAAAATACAGTTGCAATCAGAGAGTGCACGATGTTTTGTCAGGTATTAGGCCGGCGGTTTTGGCGTTGATTTTGTTTGCAGGTTTGCAAGTGGCTAAAATCGCGCTTAGCGGAAGCATCGAGATTTTGTTCTTTGTGGGACTGCTTGCCATGATGCGAATTTGGCGCAAAAGTCCTATCATATATCTTTGTTTGGCGGCAGTACTGGGTATTGTGTTTAGGCTATAAAAAAGCCCCGCAATAGCAGGGCTTGGAGTTTTTAAGCGTGTTGGTTAATCCAATCGCTGAGTACGGATTTGGAATTGAGACCTACTTTGGTGTCAACCAATTTGCCGTCCTTAAACAACAAAAGCGACGGAATACTCCTGATGCCGAAACTGGCCGGAGTTGACGGGGCTTCGTCTACATTCATCTTTAGGATTTCAACCTTGCCTCTCATCTCAGAGGAAAGCTCTTCCATAATCGGCAAAAGCTGACGGCAGGGACCGCACCATTCCGCCCAAAAATCAACCAAAACCAAACCGTTGGCTTTTAGCACTTCCGAATCAAAATCGGCATCTTGTATGGATTTCATGTGTTTTCCTTTCTATAGAAATTGCTGTTGTTTATAATATAGTAATAAATTTTGGAGAAATAAAGCTATTTGTTAAAAAAATCCTAGGTTATTCAATTTTCATCATTTGGGCGGTGTTGGTCCAAAGAATATAGGTTTCAACACTTAAATCGGGATAAATTTGAGAAATGAGCTCGCGGTAGGCTTTCATTTGTTTGAGGTAGGATGGGGGAACGTCTTGAAGTGTTTGCGCCGCCGGACGATTGGTCTTATAATCAACAATAATCACTTTGTTATCGGTTACTACCAGACGATCGATTTGGCCTGAGATTATATTGTCGCCGACACGCCCCATAAGCGGAACTTCGGCAAGAGAATTGGGGCCGAAAAGAGCGCTGAAGCGAGTGTCTTCTATAAGATTTAGTACCTCGGTTGCAATTTGGTCTTGGACAGTGGGAGATAGCTCAGGGGCTTGAGTTTTGAAAAATTCTGCTATCAGCGCAGAGCGTAATTTGGGCTCGGCAGAGGGAATAAATTGTAGCAGTTTGTGGATGAGACGTCCGCGGGAATAAAGCAGAGTGTCGTTTTGTGTTAATAGCGGCGAAAGCGCTGAAACTTTGTCCTCATCTAAATGCGACGGAGTTAACGGACGGGCAAGCGGTCCTTGTTGAGGAGCAGGCCTCGTAAGCCACTGCGGAAAATCAAGAGGTAAACGTTTTTTTAGTGTTTCCGTTTTGTTTTTGGGGGGAATTTGCTGTTCGGTTTGATAAAATAATATGTCGTTGTCAGCAGTTTGGCTTAACAAAGGCCGCAGCGCGGTTTGACAAATTTCGTACCAGGATTCTTGGCTGGGTTTGTGCTTTTTTTGGTAGCCGCAAATACACAAACGTTCTTCGGCCCGGGTTAAGGCTACATAAAGCAAACGGTGGTATTCTTCTAAAGAAAGAGCTTTCTCTTGCTCCTTGAGACGGCAACAAGTGCTTTCATAGTATTCTTTGCCCAAAGGATAAAATAAAGTGTCGTCATCATAAAGCCAGCCTGATTCCTGTTTGATGCTTTTTACCCTTACGGTATCGGGCAAAATAACAATCGGTGCTTGCAGCCCTTTGGAACCGTGAACCGTCATTAAGCGGACGGCATCAAGGTCGTTTTGCTCAAGGTTGCGTTTGATTTCAACATCATCTTGATGCATCCATTCGACAAAAAGCTGCAGCGTGGGGATGTGTTCTTGCTCAAACGAAAGGCTTAGGTTGATAAATTCATCTAAGGTATCGGTACATTCAAAACCCAAGCGGCTGATGAATTTTTTTTGCCCTTGAAGCTCATTTAAAATATAGCTGAAAAACTCAAACGGACGGTGAGTATTTGCAAACTTAAGGATTTGATATAGTGTTTCGGCAATTGTTGGGTAAGAAGAGCTTTCTTTTAGACGCTGCCACAGGCTTTTTTCGCCTCGTTGATAGCAGAGGGTAAACAAGTCATCATCATTTAGCCCGAAAAGAGGTGATTTTAGGACACAGGCAAGGTTTAGATCATCGGAGGGCAGAAGCGTGAATTGCGCCAAAGCCAACAAGTCGTTGACCGCTATTTGCTCGGAAAGTTTTATCTTGTCAACTCCGGTGATGTTGACTCCTGCGTTTTTGCAGGCCCTGACAATTTCCTCAACAAATGAATTGCGCCGTTGAACCAGTATTAAAAAGTCGCGATATCTGAGCGGACGTCCTTGGGATTGTAATATCTCTTTTTGGGATACTTTGGATTTGATGGTTTCGGCGATTTGGCGGGCCAGTTTGGAAGATGAGGATATGCCGGACACCCGCTCAACCGGAGGAAGCCAGATTTGGTCGGAAATATCGTTATCGTCAGGCTGAACCAAAGGCCAAAGCTCTATCCTTCCGCCATCGCCTATACGTGAAGGAATGTGCATAAGCTCTTGGCCGTCGTTGACAACTCCGTCACGGGCCGCCCCTTGCGCAAAAACCTTGTTTACGCTGTCAAGTACTGCCGAGGTGGAGCGAAATGATACCTCCATGTTGACATCTTTGAAATCAGAAATTTTGCCTTTGAAGTAGGTGTGCATTCTTTCAAACTCTCGCGGATCGGCTCCTTGAAACGAATAGATGGATTGTTTGCGATCACCGACAACAAAGACTGTGGCCGGTTTTTCACGGTTGCTAAGGCCTGAAAAAAAATCTTGCGTTAGGGATTTGATAATTGACCATTGCTCAGGGGAGGTGTCTTGCGCCTCGTCAATCAAAATATGGTCAATGCCGCCGTCAAGCTTGTAGAGTATCCATTGGGCAACAGAAGCGTCTTCCAAAAGGTGTTTGGTTAGGATGATTAAGTCGTTATAGTCCATTTTGGAGTGAAGCTTTTTGTATGTTTGGTAACGCTTTAAAAGCTCGGAAGAAAGAGTTAAAACAGCTCTAGTGGAGTTAAGCAGATTTAGGGATTTGAGCTTATTGACGGCGGAAATAAGTGCGGCAGATATGCTATTGTAAGATTTGGCAGCATCAGGAAAAAGCATAAGCGGCTTTTTTTGCAAAATGTCTTTGCGCGGTTCTTGTTTGATGGTTAGAAGAATGTCGCAGGCAAGCTCAAAATCTTGGTTTTGAACGGCAGAGGAAAGTTTAAGCGAATTTTGAACCGATTTATCACTCCCTTCGGACAGGGCTTTGATCAAAAGAGAAAAATCTGCGGCAGATGTCCCTTCCCAAAAGGCGGTTTTGATGTCTTGGGCGTTAATATCTGAGGGGAGGTTGAGTTTGGCGGAGGTTTGCGAGATTAGAGCTTCAAGCGAGCCTTGGCGGGATAGATATTCATTAAATAGATTGCGATTTTCGGAGATTGAACTCATTATATCGGGAAATTTGAACTCGCTTACCTCGGAGGTGAGCCAAGATAAAGCTTCGCGCGCTTGGGGACTTAGATTGCCTTGCAAAATTTCGGTCTTGATATTTTCCATGGCTTCTTTAGCTTGGCGGTCGTCCATAACCTCAAAATAAGGTGAGATTTTGGCTTCAAGCGGAAAACGCTTTAATATCTCCTGGCAGAAACTATGGATGGTTTGAATCTTTATGCCGCCCGGAGTATCTAGTAAAACGGCAAAAAGTTTTCTGGCTTGGGGCATGAGCTTTGATAATTGTTCGGAAGATAAAGAGTTAAGCCCTAAAAGTTTTTCAAGCTCTAAAGATAGTGTGTCGTCATCTAATATGGCCCAGTTGCTTAAGCGCTCGGCAATGCGGTTGCTCATTTCAACCGCGGCGGCTTTGGTATAGGTTAGGCAAAGCAGACGTGAGGGGTTAACTCCTTCAAGCAAAAGTCTTAGAACTCTATCGGAAAGAACTTTGGTCTTGCCGGTTCCGGCAGAGGCCTCTACCCAGACTGAATAGTTTGGATCGGCTGCCATACGCTGGTTTGATGAGGCCAGAGCTATGCGTTGTTCTTTTTCTTGTTTGAGGTTGCTCATTGCTCTTCTCCTTCGTCTTTTACTGACCATTCGCGGAGACGCGATAAGTGCTCGTAATCGGAATATTCCGGCGCTGATTTGGGGTTGGGGCGGCTCAGATATCCGGTGGAGACAAAATCAAAAGAGTTGATAAGTGTTTTGATGTGTTCTTCGGTTTGGGATAAAAGAGAGGAAATGTCGTCATCTACACAGGTAATATCCCGCCCAAGCCGCCAGTACATAAGAGAGTTGATACTTTTTTTAGGCACTCCGGCAAAACCTCCCTTTTGAGCTATTAGCCCTTCAATGGGAAGCTGCGGAGCATAGCCAGACTTTATCTCTTTTAGGCTGCGGCCGCGACCGGTTTTGTAATCAATGATGTTGATTTGCCCGTCAATGGTTTCATCCAGACGGTCGGCCTTGGCATAAATCTCTACTTTGCCGCCAGGAAGATCATCCAGGATTATACTGCCCCAGATTTCGTTATGAATTTGGGTAATATTTTGCCGATATGATGTTTCATGGGATGTCAGCCAATCTACAATTTTGGCATATTTGGGACGCCAAAAGGCTTGTTTGTCGGCGGAAAACCCACTTTGAGCAAAGGCCTTGTCACCAAGAGTGAGTAAATTTTCTTTGGCGTTTTTAGGGTATTGCTTGGGATAGGTTTTGCCGAATTCTTCCAAAACCTTGTGGACGATGTTGCCAAAGTCTGAGGCATCGGCAACGGGATTTAGCTCGCCTAAGGGTTTGAGTTTTAGGATATATTCGGCAAATATACCATAAGGATCACGCATGAGCTTTTCGATGGCGCTGGCTGAAAATTTGCGCGGCCTGGCCGAAACCGGAGGATGAGGAGCAGGCGGAGAAATCTTGATAAAACTTGAGGGAATATTGAGTTTGAGGGCAAATGGCAGACTTTCATCAAGGCAAAGATCTTCTGCTTTGAAACCAAGAGCCTTGATAACGGTTTCAAGACGCATTAGCCAACGTGATTTTGATGTTGGCGTGCCGTTGCTCATTTTGGCGCGAGTAAGATATACATCTTTTGCTCCTAGAAGATTTGCAAAGTCAAGCGCTGAAACCCCAATTTGCCGCTCGGGTAATTCAAAGCCGAATTCTTGCTTCATCGGTCGGGACATCCACGGATTAGAGCTAACGCTAAGCGGCCATATTCCCTCGTTGCAGCCACCTAAAATAATGGTGTCAAAGTGACATAGCCTGGCCTCTATGGGACCAAGAATTCTGATGCGTGGATGGCTTTTTTGTTTGGCCTGAACCATAAGCCCTGACATCATAGCCTCAAACAAGGAAAGGTATTCAAGAGGTGAAATATTACCCAAAACTGCGGCTTGCTCAAGGCATTCGGACATGAAAGAGGCGCCGGCTTGGCCATCCTCGTTTTGCCAGAGTATTTGTTGGCCGGGGATTGTGTCCGTGGCGGCAAAAGTTTCGGCAATTTTGATGTGGGCAATAATAAGATCTTTGAGGTTTGCTTGCGGAAGCGATAATAAATTTATTAAATCTTGGGCTTTGAGACGGATTGAGTGCAGAAATGCCTGCGCCGTATCATCGGCAATTTCGGAACGCCAAAGATTTTTTTCCAATCGGGTGATGAAATCTTGCAATATTTCCGGTTTTTGACCAAAACAAAAAAGACGATTTTTGAGCAAAGCTAAAATATGTTCACGCTTGGCATCTGGTTCCAAAGCTGCCAGGCAAAGACGCATGAAAATGCCCCAAGGAGTTTGGGCAAGCGGAATACCGGCCGAATCATCGACATCAATATCCCAGCGTTTGAGCTCTCCGGCAACGCGACGGGCTAAATTGCGCTCCGGTGTGATAAGTGCTACGGTTTTGGACGGCGTTTCCAAAAGACGGCGCATAATGATGGCTATGGTCAGAGCCTCGGTTTTGTCATCGTCGCATTCCAACAAATTGAGGCCTTTAACGGCTTCGGTGTTTAAAGCACCCTTGAGCTCAAGCCAATGGTTGGAGGTTGAGGCCGGACGCATAATCTCGCTGATGAGTTTTTCACGTTGAAGATTGACCGGTGGGGATAAAAGACTGACCTGATGTCTAGAAATCTTAAGATAGTCAAGCAATTGTTTAAGCTCGTATTGAGGATGGGTTTCGTCGATTGCTTCCCAGGCGTCGTCTTCAAGCAAAGTGTCAAGCCCGGATAAATAGACCTCGCCGCAAGGTAAATCCAAAACTGTCCGGACAAGTTGTTTCATCGCCGGCGAAACGGCGGTGGTGCCGGCAATGATGATGCGTTTTTGCGGTTTGGTTGTTTGCCAGAGTTGGCTTTGAGTCTCGATTAAGATGTTTTTTTTGACGGAGGCATCTATAACACCGCGTTCGGCCAAAATGTCAGGCCAATAAGAGGTGATGATTTTTAAAAATTTGAGGGTTTCTTGCCAATGGATGGCATATTCTGCCGGAACAAGATTGGCAAGGTTGTCCCAGTTTAGGTTTTGCAGCGCCGCGGTATCAAGCAAGTGTCCAAGTTCTTGCGCCAAGTAAAAAGACTGGGCTAAAGATATCTTTTCCAGGCCAAAGTCTTGATTGCGACTCATAATCAGGCGCATAAACAACAGATTACGCTCCATGGGCGAAATTGACGGCGGAAGAGACAAAAATTGCTGAAAAGCACCGGCGCCGCTTAGGCTAAGCTCGTCCTCGCTGATATCACCGATGGCACGCATTTGCGGAAGCAAAGTGGGAATAAGACCACGGTTGTGGACAAAAGCCTCGGCCAAAGTGCGGCAGGCACGGCGGTTGGGCAACAAAATTAAAATGTCGGCAAGCGAAAGCTCATCTGAGGAGCAGTCTTGTAAAAGTTTGTCGGCCAGAGTGTCTACAAAATTGTTGGAAGATGAAATATTAAATATTTTTAACATTAAATTCCTTTTGTAAAAAGACCGCCAGAGCACGGCCGCGGTGCGAAATTTGGGATTTTTCTTCGGCGCTCATCTCGGCAAAGGTTTGCTTATAACCTTGAGGAATGAAAATGGGATCAAAACCGAAACCTTTATCGCCGCGGCGGTCTTCGGTAATGGAACCATCAACCCGCCCCTCATAAAAGCGAATTTTTTGCCCGGGTTCTTTGAGCGCCAAAACACAGGCAAAATGAGCCGACCAATCATCAGTATGGGCTGATTTTAGTTCGGAGATGAGTTTTTCCATGGCTATATCAAAATTGCGGTTGGGAGCATAGCGTGCCGAATAAACCCCCGGACGGCCGCCTAAAGCCGTAACACAAAGGCCTGAGTCATCGGCCAAACACGGTTTGCCGGAAAGCTTTGATAAGGTTTCGGCTTTGATGGAGGCATTCTCCTTAAAAGTGGTGCCGGTTTCTTCAACATCAGGAAGACCCAGCTCAAGAGCAGAGTAAACCCTTACACCAAAAGGGGTAAGCATTTGTCTAAACTCGTTGATTTTGCCTTGGTTGTGTGAGGCAATAACAAGCTCTTTTAGCATTTAAGGGCCTCCTTTTGCTTTGAGATAATTTGTTTGATGCCCGATTTGCCAAGCTCAAGTAAATGGCAAAACTCTTCTTCGCTGAAAGGTTCTCCCTCGGCGGTGCCTTGAATTTCTACAATCTTGCCGCTTTCGGTCAAAACAAAATTCATATCAACCTGAGAGGTGGAATCTTCACCGTAGTCAACATCAATAACCGCTTCGCCATCGCAGATATCGCAGGAAACCGCAGCCACAAATTCGCGAATGGGGTTTTCGGATAAGGTGCCATCAGCCAAAAGTTTGGATATGGCTTGGTATAATGCCACAAAACCACCCGAAACCGAGGCAACTCTGGTGCCGCCGTCGGCTTGAATGACATCACAGTCAATGGTTATTAAAATATCTTTCATCTTGCCCAAATCAACAACCGCCCTGAGTGAACGACCAATAAGACGTTGAATCTCTTGCGAGCGGCCGGAGGGCTTTTTGCTCTCCCTGGGGATGCGGGTTTGGGTAGAGCGCGGCAACATGGCATATTCGGCCGTGATCCATCCTTTGTCCTGACCTTTGAGCCAAGAGGGGACTTTGTCATCTACCGAGGCTGTGCAAATAACATGGGTTTGGCCGTATTTGACCAAACACGAACCCTCGGCATAGGGGTTAAAGCCGGTGATAAACTCAATATCGCGCAGTTGGTTGTTTTGACGATGAGATGAACGCATAATCTTTTCCTTTATCTCTTATTTGGATATGTGTGAGATTGTATAAGATTATAACTTAAGGCGCAACAAAAATTTGAGCCCAAATAACCGTTTATAAATGCCCAAAATGAAGCAGAGAATAATATTTCTCGAGCGGGCCGTTTTTGACATCCCAACTAAAGTCTTTTTCCATGGCGCGGCGCTGCATGGCGGCTATGAAATTGGGCATCTCATAGAAAGTGAGAAGCGCATTCTCCAAGGTTTCGGTATAGGCGTTTTCGTTGTTTTTAAGACGACGGGCAGTGATGTTGTTGCCATAGACATGGCGGTTGTCGCTGAAAAACACCTCGGTGCGGAAACCGTCAATCTTGTCGTCAATGGTGTCGACCAAACCGCCGGTTGACATGGCTACCGGAAGAGCTCCTTTGGCCATGGCCTCCATCTGCGTTAAACCGCAGGGCTCAAAGCGGCTGGGCATCAAATATAAATCAGCCGAAAGCTGAATAGCATAGGCAAATTGATCTTTGTAGCCGCGAAAGACAAAAATGCGCTCCCCTGCTTTGGGGTTGATTTGTGAAATTTTGTCTTTTAATTGTTTGAGCATAGCAAAAAGTTCTATATCGCCAGCACCGCCAAGAATAAAAATGGGCATCTCAAAGCCTTTGGCAGAATATTTCTTGGTCCACTCTATGATGGATTGGGCGGCTATGTCATAGCCTTTTTGTTCAACCAAGCGCGAGGTGGCGCAAACAATCGGAATTTGCGCTGCTTTGTCGGCACAGGCGCTAATGTCTTCAAACTTGTAGGTTTCAATTAAAGGAATTATTTTGTCTTTGTAGGTATCATCTTTGGCAAGACGCGAGATTAGTTTGATAAATTCGGCCTTATTGTGTGTTTTGTTTTCTAAAGAATCCTGGTTAAATACTTTGAAATCAGTATCGCCAAAAAAAGTGTTGATATCTTTGATTTTGGCGGCATTGGGGGAAATAAGATTTTTGTCATAGCCGTTGACAATGCCAAAGAATGTGCGGTGGTCTTTGCGTATTTTTAAAATATCGCGGAAATCATGACCAAAGCCCAATTCTTTGGAAACTTCTTCAAGATAGTTCTTGGATACCGTAACCACACGATCGGCAAGGTGAAAATTGCCTGAAGCCTGATTGTAGCAATCATGGACAATAAGAGTATTGGGTGTGCGCGGATTGGAGTTTTTGATGGCTTTGGCGTTTTTGAAGACAAAAGCTGTTTGCTTGCCATAAAGAGAGTTGAGAATCCTGGCGGTGTTCTCATAATCCCAGCCTTGATAGCCTAAATGGTGGGCTATGTGAATGATGGGAATCGAGCGTATCTTGTCTGCATCTTCTTCGCTCATAAGCTCTTTGTCAACCAAGGCAACCGGCAAATATTTCATCAGCCCGGAAAGAGCCGCCGAATGCCAATCGTTGGCAATAATCATGTTGGGTGCTTTATCTTTTGTTAGAGCAAGGCGTATAAGCTCATAAACGGCTTTGGAAAAAAAGGCAAAGCGCTCAACCTCGTTAACGCCGTGATAGTTCATAATATAGCAACCGTCTTGGGCGGGGGGATTGTCTTTGTGCGGAGCAATGCCAAAAAAATGCTCGTTTGAAAGAAATATATAGGGGGTGTGTTCGCAAATACCGGTGTAAACCTCTACTTTGTAATCAACAAATTTTTCCGCAGCATCCATAAAGGCAACTTTATACTCGGTGAGCTTTTTTACATTGATTTTGGTGTGTTCGGCGCCTTGGTATGTCGTACCGTCAAAAGTTGCTTTCTTTTTGCCGGTGTCGCCCAAATACATCGGAGTTACAACAGTTATGTTTTCGCCAGCTTCACCATAGCGGCGGTTAAATGCCTCGGGCAACTCGGAGGCTATCATCCCAAGACCGCCGGCTTTCATGAATGTGGCGGTTTCGGCAGAGAGCATCCAAGCGTGTATTTTAGAGTTTTTGGGCCATGGGGTTTTGCCAAAGCATTGAGCCTTGCCCAAGTTCTGTATCTCAAGAGCATAGGGGTTGGCGGGAATCGTGTAGGTTAGTATAAATTTCTTTTTATTAAATTTTGACGGCAGCAAAATTGTGCTTTGCAAAATGTCAGAATTTATTTTTGCTTTGGGCATCGTATCAAAAATCTTTCTAAATCAAAATAATCAGTAATGTGATTTAATTAATAGTCATCACTCTTGACTTGTCAAGTAATAGTCACTAAATTTGAGTATAGATGGGAATATAAATGATTTCTAAATTGTTTTAAAGAGAAAAAAGATGACTAAAAACAAAAAAAATATGGAAGAAAAATTTGTAGATGAAGAAATAAATGAAGATTTGCCAGAAGAGGAATCTGAGGCTGCCGGCGAGGAAGAGGATAATATAGAGCAAGATGTTGCCCGCCTTGAAGAGTTGGTGGCAGAAAATCAAAAACTTAAAGAGGATTATTTGCGCGCCTTTGCCGAGGCGGAAAACACCAAAAAACGCTGTCAGCAAGAGATTGATAAGAATAATAAGTTTGCGATTGCCAATTTTGCCAAAAGTTTGCTTTTGGTGGCCGATAATCTGCAAAGAGCAATTGATGCCGCTCACGGAAGTGATGAAGCAGGCGAATCCTGCGAAGCATTGCTTAAAGGGGTGGAGCTTACCCAAAATGAGCTGACCAAGGTGTTTGATAAGTTTGATATCCATAAGATGGATATTATGGGGACAGTATTTGACCCTAATTTTCATCAGGTTATTCAAGAGGTGGAGGATAAATCAAAACCGGTGGGAACAATTATTGCCGAGGTGCAGACCGGATATATGATTCATGACCGGATTTTGCGGGAGGCAATGGTGGTGGTTACCAAAGTATAAAAAAAGCCCCTTGAAAGGGGCTTTTTTTAGATATCAAGAGCTTTTTTATAAGTGTCAAGCAAAAATTCCTGCTCGTCGCGGTCGGCGGCGTTCATTTTGCGCAATTTGATGACCGCACGCATAATCTTGACATCGAATCCTGCCGATTTGGCCTCGGCAAAAATATCGCGGATGTCTGAGGATATGGCTTTCTTCTCTTCCTCAAGACGCTCAATACGCTCAATTAAAGAACGCAGGCGGTCGGCTGCTATGCCACCAACTTCGGTTGTTTGTTCTGTCATGGTTGTTCTCCTTGCTTATAAAATCAGATTTTGCTGGAATTTAACAAATTTAATTGTTATTTACAAGTATAAAAATAACTCGTTATTAACTTATTTGAACTATATCTAAAATAAAAGTTTTTTATTTGAGGGAAATTAATATGCCAACAGATACTCATACTAAAATATTAGCAACCATCGGGCCGTCTTCGGCTACAAAAGAACAGTTGTCAGCTTTGCTTGATGCCGGGGCCGATGCTTTCAGAGTTAATTTTAGCCATGGAACTCATGAGGAACACAAAAAACGGATTAAAATTATTCGCTCGCTTGAAAAAGAAAAAGGACGTTTAATCTCAATCTTGGCCGATTTGCAGGGGCCAAAACTCAGGGTCGGCGATTTTAGAGATGAAAAAGTCTTGCTTAAAGAAGGGCAAAAATTTGTCTTGGATATGAACCCAAAACTCGGCGATGAAACCAGAGTTTGCTTGCCCCATAAAGAAATTTTTGAGGCCGTAAAACCAGGAGATACGTTGTTGGTTAATGACGGATATATCGCTTTGAGAGTCGATAAATGCTCAAAACAAATTTTGGAAACAACAGTTGTGGTCGGCGGGTTTATCTCAAGCCACAAAGGGGTTAATCTGCCTAATACCAAACTTAATATATCGGCAATTACCAAAAAAGATAAGGAAGATCTTAAGTTTGCTTTGAAAACGGGCGTGGACTGGATAGGATTGTCTTTTGTGCAAAAGGCCGACGATGTCAGAGAACTTAAAAAACTAATCGACGGTAAGGCCAGAGTTATTGCCAAGCTTGAGAAACCAAGCGCAATTGAGGATTTGGAAAATATTGTGAGAGAAACCGATGCCGTTATGGTGGCAAGAGGTGATCTTGGTGTTGAGTGCCCGATACAAACCGTGCCGGTGTTGCAAAAAAGAATCGTTAAACTGTGTCGCAAATATGCCAAGCCGGTGATTATTGCAACCCAAATGCTCGAATCGATGATTGGTAATCCTACCCCTACCAGAGCTGAGGTTTCCGATGTGGCCACGGCTGTTTATGACGGTGCAGACACCGTTATGCTTTCGGCCGAGACCGCGGCCGGAAAATATCCGGTTAATGCCGTTAATATGATGCATTGTATTATTAAACAAGTGGAAAATGATCCGCTGTTTTTTGAGCTGATGAACAGCTCAAGGCAGGCTCCTTGCGAGGCCTCGGAGGCTGATGCCATTACTTTTGCCGCCTCGGAGCTGGCCGGAGTGTTGAAAAATGTCAGAGCTATCGTTAGCTATTCATCATCAGGATTTACTACCTTTTTGACTGCGCGCGAAAGGCCAGCATTGCCGATTTTGGCGCTGTCGCCGGATATTAAAGTGGCAAGGCAGATGGTTTTGGTTTGGGGGGTTAGACCTTGTGTAAATAAAGAAAGTTTTAAGGCTTTTGACAGTGTTGAAAAATGCGCGGCAAAACATGTTAAAGCTACCGGTTTGGCCAAACCGGGAGATCATATTATTATTACCGCGGGGTTTCCTTTGAATGTTAAAGGGAGAACCAATATGCTGCATACGGTTTGTGTTAAATAAAAAAAGGATGTTTGGATAATGCCCAGAGTAATTGTTTTGATGATGGACTCTTTTGGTGTCGGCGGAGCGCCGGATGCCGCTGCCTTTGGGGATGAGGGTGCTGATACGCTTGGGCATATCGTTGATAAGTATGGGGATTTGAAAATTCCGAATTTGGTGAAGCTTGGGCTGCTTGAGGCCGCAAACGAGGCAAGCGGCAATAAACGTCGGTTGGCTTTGGACGGAGCTAAAGTTAATCTGCCTGCCGCCTATGGTCACTGCTTGGAGGTTAGCAAAGCTAAGGATACTTCCTCAGGGCATTGGGAGTTGGCAGGAGTGCCGGTTGAAAAACCTTGGGGGTATTTTAGGCCGGAATTTCCGTCGTTTCCCGAGGAGTTAATCCAAAAAATTTGCTACAGAGCCGGTCTAAAGGGCATTTTGGGTAATAAGGCCGCCTCGGGAACCGTGATTATTCAGGAGCTGGGCGAAGAACACATTCGCTCGGGAATGCCAATCTGCTATACCTCGGCTGATAGCTGTTTTCAGATTGCCGCACATGAAAAATATTTTGGGTTGGAGAGGCTTTATGATGTTTGCCAAATTGCTTTTGAGGAACTAAAACCTTATAATATTGCCAGAGTTATTGCCAGGCCGTTTGAGGGTGAAAAAAGCGGAGAGTTTGTAAGAACCAAAAACCGCCACGACTACTCGGTTAGGCCGCCTGAAAAAACTTTGCTTGATGTGGTGAAGGAAAGCGGCAAAAAAGTTATTGCCATCGGTAAAATAAGCGATATTTATGCCGGTTGCGGCGTTAGCGAAAAAATATTGGCCTCGGGTTTGCAAGAGCTGTGGGATAAAACTTTGAGTGCCGTGCAAACAGCGCCTGATAACAGCTTGATATTTACCAATTTTGTGGATTTTGATATGCTTTATGGGCATAGGCGCGATGTGGCAGGATATGCCAAGGCTTTGGAATATTTTGATGCCAGACTGCCGGAATTGGCCGCAATTATGAAAAAAGATGATGTGGCCTTGGTGGTGGCCGATCATGGAAATGATCCGACGGCTAAGGGAACGGATCATACAAGAGAGCAAATTCCGGTTATAATGTTTGGGCATAATATTAAAGCGGGCAATCTTGGCCAAAGAAAGACTTTTGCCGATGTGGGGCAAACCGTGGCAAATGTCTTGGGATTGAAACTTCGATGCGGAACTTCTTTTTATCAACGGAGCTAGACGATAATGTGGACGGCGCCCAATCTTAATCCTTTGAAACACTGCTTCTTCGGAGCAAAAGGAGGAGTGTCAAAGGGAATCTATGCCGGGCTTAATGTTAATACCAAAAGCGATGATGATATTGAAAACTTAAATCAAAATTTAAGTATTGTCGCGCAACGATTTGGTTTGAAAAAAGAAAATCTGTTGCTTTTGAATCAGGGAGTAAGTTCTGATGCGGTGTATGTAGAGGCACCAAGTCAAGATAAAATTTATGCTGACGGGGCGGTTACCGATAAAAAAGATATAATATTATGTATCAGAACCGCTGATTGTGCGCCGGTGTTGCTGGAAGATGATAAAGCCGGTGTAATAGGTGCGGCACATGCCGGGTGGCGCGGCGCCTATAAAGGAATTATTGAAAATGTTGTCGGATTGATGCTTGAAAAAGGGGCCGATATACAAAATATTGCAGCAGCGGTGGGCCCTTGTATTGCTCAGAAATCTTATGAGGTTGATGAGGCTTTTTATAAACAATTTATGGATGATAATCTCAAGTTTGAAAAATATTTTGCCAAAGGAAAAAAACTTGGGTATTATCAATTTGATTTGGAAAAATTTTGTGTCGATAAACTTAAAAAATGCGGCATTAAAAATGTTAAAGTATCAGGTCATGATACCTATGAAATGAAAGATAATTATTATAGTTTTAGGCGGTTTACACATCAGGGAATTGTTAAAAAACCAAAGTGTTTTGCTACCGAAATATCGACAATTGTTTTGTGAAAGGATTGAAAAATATGTCTCCTCTGGGTAAATTAACTTTAGCATTAATCGGTTTACGCTTTTTTGGGCTTAATGGTTTGTTGGTAGGTCTGTTTTTGGGGCATATGCTGATTGATAAAACCTATGTTATTCGTAAAATAGAGCGCTTGATTAACCAGGCTGACGATGCCATTAGAGTTAAGCTTCCGTACAAATATTATCGCTATTATAATCGGATGGACGGCAATATTTGGGGAAAACTTTGGGGCGCAATCTTGGGCGCGTTGCTGTTTGGATTGTGGGGATTTATTTTGCTGTTTATTGTCGGAACGGTGGTTTTTGATATGCCGCAAAATATGGAGGTAAGACGAATTAAAAAAGATACCGATCATTTTTTTGATAATCATTGGGGGGCAATTTTAGGTTTAGTTATTGGTTTTATGTTGAGAAGCCCGCTTATCGTCTGCGTCGGTGTTATTTTGGGGTTTGTGGCTGATTATCGGCGCTTGGAGGGGGCTAAGCTTATTCCGTTTCAACGATTGAGTGGTTATTGGCAAAAAATTAATCCCTTAAAACTTTGGCGCAATGCCTATGGCGGAGAACATCGCAGGTATTTGGAAGTGATGGCAGCCTTGGCGGCGCATATCGCCGAGGCCGATGGTAAAGTTACGGCAAGAGAAAAGGAAGTGTTTAACCAGGTGTTTGCCGTAAAACAAATGCAGAAATCTTTGGTGGCTGATATTTTTAATACGCCGGCGAAACATTTGCGTAGTGTGGAAAAATACGCCCTTGTTTTGGAAGAACTGACCAGAATGAACGACGATTTGAAGGAAAGCTCGCTCGAAAATTTGTTTAAAATTGCCGCGGCCAACGCTGTCGTAAGTGCAAAACAGCTTGAGATGCTGAAACAGATTGCTGATATTATTAATTTGGATAATGAGGCTTTTGCAAAAATTAAAAAGATTTTTTATAAAAAACCCGTCAGTAAAAAATTGGCCAAATGTTATGAAGTATTGGAGATGCCTCAGGATGCATCTCTGGAAGAAATAAAGGCTAAGTGGAAGAAGCTGATTATGATTTATCATCCGGACAAGCTTGCCAAAGCTTCGGAGGCAGAAAAGAAAGAAGCAACCGCCAAGATGTCCGAGATTAATTTGGCTTATCAGGAAATTGTTAGGGTGAGAACTAAAAAATGAGGCGGAAATTACTGCCTTTTTGGAATGAGAGAAAAGCAAAAGTAAGCATGCTTGTGTTGCATGCGGTGGCTTTTGAGCCTAAAGAGGCAATAGAATGCTTTAGAAAATACGAGGTAAGCAGCCATTATCTGATTGCCAAAGACGGCGAGATTTGGCAGTTGGTGGGGGAAAAGCACAGAGCTTGGCATGCCGGTGTTGCCAAATGGCGCGAGTTCAAAGAAGATATTAATTCTTGTTCTATCGGCATAGAATTGTGTTCTTCAGATTTGGGGCAGACACCTTTTACGTCGGCGCAAAAAAAAGCTGCAACCGCTTTGTTACAAAAATTGGTAAAAAAATATAAAATAAAACCGGAAAATATTGTTGGGCACTCGGATATTGCACCGACGAGAAAAGTTGATCCCGGAAAAGCATTTTTTTGGCAAGAGTTGGCAAATGAGGGAATCGGCTGGTGGCCCAGACTTGAAGATGCCGATAAAATAAAAGAGGGCAAAATTGAGGATTTGTTGCAGATAATAGGTTATGACACTACCGATATACAAGCGGCAGCCTATGCCTTTTGCAGGCATTTTTTGCCCGGTAAAGTAAAAGATGAAACAGATGTGTCAAAAATGGAAAAAACAGTTTATCGGGCTGATAAAAAACTATTGGACGACGCCTTGTTTGTAGCAACACTTAGGGCCACGGCTTATAAATATTTGAGCGCATCCAAAACACCTTGCAAGATATAGGCGGCGGCATTGGCATCAAGAATTTGTTTGCGCTTGGAACGCGACATATCAATTTCTTTTATCAAAAAAGATTCTACGGCTTTGGAAGATAGGCGCTCGTCCCAGAGCAAGAACGGCAAATTAAAAGCTTGGTCGATTTGAGCGGCAAATAGGCGAACCTCTTTAGCTGTTTGTCCCTCGGAGCCATCCATTTGCAGAGGAAGCCCACAGACGAATCCGCCAATACTGCGGTCAGCGACAAGCTCTTTGATTGCAACAAGGTCTTTTTGCAGCGTTTGGCGATGGATAATTTTGATTGGATTGGCTGTCATTAACAATAAGTCGGATACTGCCAGGCCAAGTCTTTTTGCGCCAAAGTCAAATCCCAGAAGAGATGTCTTGGGGGAAAGAAGTGATTTGAATTCTTTTAGGTTGTTGGTTATCATAGTTTCCTCTTTGTTTAAGAGTTAAACCAAAAGCCAAAAGAGTCAAGAAAGATATTAAATATTTGTGGTTGTTAATTGATTTTTCATCAACAATGTATAGTATCGTAGAACGATATAAAATTTTTGAAGGTAAAGGGCAAAAGACATGAGATGTAAATTTTGGGCTACGTTGTTGCTGGTTGTGCTTGGTGTTGTATGGGAGGCAAAGGCTGAGCTTGCTATTGATGTCAGCGGTGCACAACGCGATCCGATGCCGATTGCTTTGGCTGATATGATCCATGACGGGTTTTTCTTGGGTCAACAGGGAAATAAAATTCGTGAGGTGATTGCGGCTGATTTGGAACGCTCGGGTTTGTTTAAAATAATTGACGAGGGAAGCTATATCCAGGAATTTACTTCAATGAGCCAGGAGCCGGAGTTTGTGGACTGGAAAGCCATTAATGCCCAAGCTTTGGTGCAAAGCGAAATTGTTGCGGTTGATGAAAATAATCTTAAAGTGTCTTTCAGATTGTGGGATGTGTTTGCCGAAAATCAGATGGCGGGGCAATCTTATACCACAACCAAGGATAATTGGCGCCGGGTGGCTCATGTTATTGCCGATGCTATTTATGAGCGCCTAACCGGTGAAAAGGGATATTTTGATACGCGTATTGTGTATATCTCAGAATCTGGGCCTGCTACCAGAAGAATTAAGCGGTTGGCTATTATGGATCAGGACGGAGAAAATCATAAATTTTTGACCAATGGTGCGGCTATGGCTTTGACACCTAGATTTTCGCCAAACCTGCAAAAAATTACTTATATGTCTTATGCCAACAACACACCGCGGGTTTATATTTTGGATATTGAGAGCGGTGAACAAATGTTGTTGGGGAATTTTCCGGGGATGACATTTGCTCCGCAGTTTTCTCCGGATAGCTCAAAAGTGTTGTTGTCTTATGCCTCGGGCGGAAAAACCAATATCTATGAAATGGATCTTAAAACACGCAAAAGCAAAAGGTTGACTTATGGTAATGCAATTGACACAAGTCCTTCTTATTCTCCTGACGGGAGCCAGATTGTGTTTAACTCGGATAGAGCCGGAAATCAACAGCTTTATGTGATGAATGCCGATGGCTCAGATGTAAAACGCATAAGTTTCGGGACAGGAAGATACGCAACGCCGGTGTGGTCGCCCAGAGGGGATTATATTGCTTTTACCAAAATGGCTAACGGTGAGTTTTATATTGGGGTTATGTATCCTGACGGAACGGGCGAAAGACTGCTGGCATCGGGATATTTGGTTGAAGGACCTACTTGGTCGCCGAATGGACGTGTGTTGATTTATTTTCGGCAGGACAAACCCAACGGAAGGTCGCAAGCTCCGGTTAAGCTTTATTCAATTGATTTAACCGGATATAATGAACGCCAGATAATTACTCCGGCCGATGCCTCGGACCCGGCATGGTCGCCGTTGCTGCCTTAGGCAATCCTTTTGATGATTGGGGCTGAAAGTTGTGGTATGGTTTCGCCTATGAAAATATGGCGGCGAAGCTCGGCTGCGGCTATGGAATATTCTTCTTCGGTTTGGGCGTGGATTATTGCCAGAGGTGTCTTATCATCAACATAATCGCCGATTTGGCAGAAATCAGAATAGCCGGTGGCATAATCCAGTTTTTGTTCAGGTGTGGTGCGGCCGCCTTTGAGCATGATTATGCTAAGGCCGATATCTCGGGTGGACATTTTGCATACATAGCCAGGTTTATCAGCAAAGAGGGGACGAATAATCGGGGCTTTGGGTAAATAATTCCACGGATTGTCGCAAAAATCTTTGGGCCCGCCCAGGGATGAGACCATGGCGGCAAATTTTTCCAAGGCTTTGCCGCTGTCTAAGGCTTGTTGTAGTTTGGTTTGAGCTTCTTCTTGGGTGGCGCAAAGCGAGGAGGCAAGCAAAAGCTCGCTGCAAAGCCTTAGAGTTATCTCATGAGTGCGGTGGTCAATGTTTTTTCCTTTTAGGAAATCAACCGCCTCGGCTACTTCTAAAGCATTGCCGACGTTATGGCCCAAGACTTGATTCATGTCGGTTAGAACAGCGGTGGTTTTGGTGCCGGAAGCGTTGGCAACCGTGACAATTGAAGTGGCTAATTTTTCGGCCTTGGCAAGCGAACCCATAAAAGCGCCGTTGCCGCATTTTAGGTCCATAACCAAATAGTCCAGACCGGCGGCAAGCTTTTTTGAGAGTATTGAGGCAGTAATTAAATCAATTGACTCAACCGTGCCGCAAACATCGCGAATGGCATAAATTTTTTTGTCGGCCGGAGCCAGGTTGCCGGTTTGGCCGATGATGGCACAGCCAACTTGCTTTACGGTTTGATAAAATAGGTCATTTGACGGAGAGGTTTGATAGCCGGGGATGGAATCAAATTTGTCCAAAGTGCCGCCGGTGTGGCCCAATCCGCGGCCGGATATCATCGGGCAATAGGCGCCGCAAGCAGCCAACATAGGGGCTAACATCAAACTTATTTTGTCGCCGACCCCACCGGAAGAGTGTTTGTCGAGGACAGGTCCGCCAAGATTGTCCCAATGCATAACGTCGCCTGAATCTCGCATAGCCAATGTAAGAGCCGAGGTTTCCTCGGCGCTCATGCCTTTGAGAAATATGGCCATAGTGAAAGCGGCAGTTTGAGCATCAACAATTGAGCCATCGGTTACACCTTGGATAAATTCGCGGATTTGTTCGGTGGTTAGAGTTTTGCCGTCGCGTTTTTGGCGAATGATTTCTTGAGGGAGCATGTTAATATCCTTTCTTGATGGTATCAATGAGGGAGGCTAGAACAGAGCTGGCGCCAAGGCGAAAATGTTTGAAGTTAACCCAATTAGGCCCCATAATTGACTGGGATAGCGTTAGGTATTTTTTAGCATCGTCAATGGTCTTAATTCCGCCGGAAGCCTTAAAGCCAACATTTTTTTCGCTTTTTTTGATGGTTTCTAATATAACGTTGGCAGCCTCCGGTGTGGCTGAGATATCGGTTTTGCCGGTTGAGGTTTTGATAAAATCGGCTTGAGTTTCGATACAAAGTTCGGAAGCTAAGCGGATGTTGTCAACAGTTTTGAGCTCGCCGGTTTCTATAATTATTTTTAAGGTTTTTGAGGACGAAAGCTGCCGGGCATGTTTGAGATACGCAAGGCAAAAATCTATGTCATGGTTAAGAAAAGTGCGATAGGGAAGAACTATGTCTAACTCATCGGCGCCAAGTTTTACAGCTGTGGTGATTTCTTTTTCCAGTAAATATAGGTCGGCAAGGCCTAGGGGAAAGTTTATAACCGTGGCTATTTTGATTGATGATGGTAGATTGTCTTTGGCAACGGGAATAAACTGCGGATAAATGCAAACCGCGGCGGTTTGACCATAAGGAGTTGAAGCTTTTTGGCACAAAGATATTATGCTGTCTTCATTATCATCGCTGTTTAATGAGGTTAAGTCTAGTGCAGAAATTAAGATTTTGGCGGCAGATACGTCATCCATCGGTTAAATCCTTTCGATAATGTCGGATAAAAGTTTGACAAGATTGGCGGAGGCTAAAGAGGCAACAGCCAAAGTTTCGTCGTGGGTTTGAGGAGCTTTTTGCATACCGGTTCCCATGTTGGTTATAACCGAAAAGGCCAAAACCTTAATGCCTACATGGGCGGCAGATATAACCTCGGGCACGGTTGACATGCCCACAGCATCGGCGCCTAAAAGGCCAAAAGCTTTTACCTCGGCTGCGGTTTCAAAGTTGGGGCCTGATACCATGAGATAGACACCCTGGGTTAGCTTTTGAGATGTTTTTTGGGCAATATCAAGCGCCAGCTTTTGCAAATCTTTGTCATAGGCGTTGCTCATGTCCGGGAAGCGAGTGCCAAGATTATCGTCATTGGGGCCAATCAACGGATTGGCAAAACTTAAATTGATGTGATCGGTTATAAGCATAATCGAGCCGGGTTTGATTTTGGGATTAAGTGAACCGGCGGCGTTGGTTACGATGAGTGTTTTGATGCCTAAAAGTTTGAAAGTTTTGATGATTTGGCTGATGGTTTGCGGCGAATGTCCCTCGTAGAGATGAAAACGCCCTTGCATGCATAGGATTTTTTTGCCATGCAAGGTGCCAGCAACAAAACGTCCGCTATGGCCTATTACGCTGCTTTGAGGAAAGCCTTTTATGGCGGCATAGTTAATGATTATCGGCTTGTTTAGAGCAGAGGCAATGTCGCCTAAGCCGGAACCTAAGATAAGGGCAATTTCGGGAGAAAAGCCGTTGAGCATTTGTTTTATTTGTCGGGCAAAAGAATGACAGGCTTCGGTCATGGCTTAAAACTCCTTGAAATTGTTGGGTAAAAGTTCTTCCAGCGTGAAGGTCTTTTTGATGCCGCTTTTGTCAGCTAAGTGGATTTTGGTATCAGCAGAAGCAAATTCGGCTACGCGTTGGCGGCAAGCTCCGCACGGAGATATCAAAGCTTTGCTGTCAGCATAAATAAGAATTTCGGCAATTTTATTATCACCCCCGTTTATCATGGCGGCAATTGCTCCGGCTTCGGCACAAGTACCTAAGGGATAAGAGATGTTTTCAACATTGCAGCCGGAATAAAAGTTGCCGGATGAGCTTAAGATTGCGGCTCCGACTTTAAATTGAGAATAGGGAGCATAAGCATTGGCGGCGGCAGATGAGGCTAAATTAAAAAGTTTGGTGGCATTATTCATGTCTATAACCTTGTAAATTTTAAGTGTTTTTTTAATTTTATGCTTTATAATAGTCTCAGAAACTTAAGATTGCAAAGGTTATTTGCCTTTAATGCAATGCGACGGAGATTTAAGAATATGAAACTTACAAGAACAAAAAAAATTGTTTTGGCGGTGGTGGCTTTGCTGTTTGTCGGACTGGCCGGGGTAGCGGTTTATGTTACCAATATTGATTGGAATCAGCATAAGGATAAAATTGCCAGGCAGTTTTATAATTCTACCGGAAAAACAATAAGTTTTGACGGTAAGCTAAGTTTTGAAATTTTGCCGACGCCTTATCTGAATGCCGCAGATGCCAAAATTTATAATGATGAAGCTAAAGCGGGAAAACCATTGTTGGAAATAAAAAATGTGGTGGCCGAATTGGCTCTAATACCGCTTATTAAAGGAGAAGTGCACGTCAAAAAAATGACTTTAGATGGTGTCGTCATTAATATTGACTGGAGTGATGAGGGGCTAAGCTGGCAAAATGATTTAAGCCCGGATCAGCGGCAGATGATGGAAAATACCAATATGATCTTAAACAGCGTTTCGTTGAAAAATGCCCTGCTTAATTTTGAGGATTCTTCCTCCGGAATCGGATTTAAATTGACGGATCTTAACGGGGAAATATTTGCACAAAGCATATTCGGCCCTTTTAGAATTGAAGGAAATTATCTGAAAGGAAATTCGCCTGAGGGGTTTGCTTTGTCAATAGGAAAGCTCTCAGAAAATTTGGCAACGACACTTAATTTGGTGGTTACGCACCCGTTGTCTGATAGTTATGTGAGATTTGACGGAAGTTTTCATCTTGTCAATAAGGTGTTGAACGGTAATGTTGTTATGGAATCGCAGAAGCTGAGCGATTTTGTTAATGCTAATTTCGAAGAAATAAAATTGTCGCAGAATTACAACAAGCCGGCTGCTTTTGGTTTTGATATTGCGCTTAATAAGCAAAAACTGGGAATGTCTAATATTGTGGTGAAATACGGTGATACACAGGGGTCGGGTGTCCTTGAGATGCCATGGACAAAAGCTGGAAAAACAGAAATAAAGACCAGTTTTAATTTTTCGGATTTGGATTTGACGCCAGCGATTGATTTCGCTAAAGATATGATTGAAAAATACAGAACAGAGCCTTTTGATCCGCAGTATCCGGTGGATTTGGATGCCGAGATAAAATCCGTGAGGTCTTCTTATCAGGGACAAGGATTGAAAAATTTGGCGGCTGATTTCAGCATCAAAAAAGATCAGATTACGCTGAATGATTTGAGTGTTGTGCTGCCGGGAAATACGGAGTTTAAACTTAAAGGAATCGTATATCCTTATGAAGAAGAACTTTATTACCAAACGGATTTGTCTTTTTCGTCAAATGATTTTATTCAGACGCTGGAATGGCTTAAACTATCGCCTAAGGTCAATGCTTCGTCGGTTTATAAAAAGATATTGGCCACATTGAAGATGTCGGGTAATCTTGAGAAAATTCAGATATCTCCTTATAAAATAACCATGGATAAAAGTACGGTATCCGGAGAAGCCGGAATTATATTGGGCGGAAGAAAAGATATCATGCTGGTTATGGAGGCTGATACAATTAATTTTGATAATTATATTAGCGCGTTGCCCGAGGAGGAAAAAAGCAAAAGCTGGGGCGAGAGAATGGCTTATAGGTTTAAAAAACTTGGTATCTTAAATGATGTCGATTTGGTTTTGGATGCTAAGGCTGGACTTATTATCTATGAGAGTATGCCGTTTGAAAAAGTAGATGTTAAAGGAAACGTTTTAAATGGCGTGATGGAAATCGATTATGCCAAAACGGAAAAAATGGCTAATACGGCACTTGAAATAAAGGGAAATTTGAGCGGATTTGGCGATACTCCGAAACTTGATAATCTGCAATATGATATCAAGAGTAATGATGTCGTTTCGTTAATTAACAAACTGGAACTTAAAGTGCCGGATTTGGATTATAAAAGGTTTAATAATCTGAATATGTCGGGAACGATTAACGGTGATATGGATAAATTCGGAATTAATACTCTGTTTGAATTGGGAAATCTTAACGCTGCATATCAGGGACTGGTGGCAAATGAAGCCGGTAAAATAAATTATGACGGAAATTTAGAGATTAGGCATCCGGAATTTTCGACTTTGTTGGAAAATATTAAGGCATCTTATCGGCCAGAGGCTAGAAGTTTGGGAGTATTTAAGCTAAATGCCGATGTTTTGGGAAATAAAGATGATTTGCGGCTTAGTAATTTAGTTTTTAATGTCGGCTATATGACGGCAGAAGGTGAAATTCATTATGATAATGCGGCCGAAAGGCCTATAATTATGGGGCAGTTGTCAATTAATAAACTGGATTTGGATAAAGTTTTGCCAAGCTCAAAAACAAGTCTGATAAATATACAGACACAAGATAAAGAAGTTGATTTTTGGGCAAAACCTTTTTGGAGCAAGGATAAAATTGACTATTCGCCGTATATCTATGCTGATGTAAAAGGTGAGTTTGAGGTGAAAGAACTGCTCTATAATGCTTATCAGGTTAATGATGCCAAGTTTAAATTGGAGGCTTTGAGTGGTACGTTAAATGTTAGTGAGTTTTCGGGCTTATATAAAAATGCACCGATTGAGGGCAGAATCTCTCTTTATATGAATGAGGCGCCGACAATTAACGGAAGTTTAGGTATTAAGGAGGCAAGTGTTAATGATTTTGCAATCGGTGGAAAAGTATATAATTTGAAGGGCGGAAAGTTTTCTGCCAAGCTTGATTTTAGCTCAAAAGCAGACAGTTTTCAGTCGTTTGCAGACAATTTTAAGGGCAAAGGCGAGTTTAGCGCTGTGGGAACAGAGGTTGGCGGAATTGATTTGAAAGCTGTTTATGATGATTTGATTAAACGTGAAACCTCTTCAGGTTTGTCAGAGCTAGTTAAAAGTAAGGTGTCATCGGGTAAAACCTTGTTTGATAAAGTTGCCGGCAGAGCAATTTTGGAAAATGGCGGCTACAGTTTGGCAGATGCTTCAATGCAAAACAGCGATGTCAATGTTACAATTTACGGCGACGGTAGTTTGCCTGATTGGGATATGAATGTGGTGTTTAATGTGAAGTATGCCGAACCTAAGTATTTGCCGGAGTTTTCTTTTTCGCTTAAGAACAGTATGGAAAGCCCGATGGCAGATGTAAATGTTAGCTCGTTGTTTAATATGTACGAGGCGCAAGAGAAACTTAAACAGGAAGCTTTGGAGGTGGAAATTGCAGCAGAAAAGGCCAGACTGGACGGATTGGTTCAAGAGCAACGCAAAATTGCAGATGCTTTGGTGGCCAGCACCAGAGAGGGATTGGAAAAAGATGTTGATGCCAGAATGAATATAGTAACCGCTAATGAAAATGTTAATAAATATAATTTACTTAAACAAGAGATAGCACAAAGTTTGGCAGAGCTGGTTGAAACTATGGACAGCGCAGCTGGTGTCGAGATTAATGATGAGCTGATACAAAAGCTTGAAAATGCCAATCAAAGCATATCTAAGCGGTTGGTCGATATTGCCAGAACAAGCGATGAGATTTATTTGGCAGATTTGCAGAAACAAAATGAGTTTTTGTTTAATAGGGCTGTTGAAACTTATAATAAACTTAAGCAGACGGTATTTAATGTAAGTGCCGGAATTGATAAATACAGAGAAAGATTGTCAAGAATTACAACTTCATATGATCTTGAAACCGATGAGGAATTTAGAAGGCTGAAAGAAAGTGTGGATGTTCAAGCCTCCAAAATCGTAGATCTTGGTGATGAGGTTATAAGTGAAAGATTGTTTATAAATCCCGGAATAGGGGTTGAGGAGTATGAAAAAAATAATCGTGAATTGGATGAGTTTTTGCAAAAAACAGATGAAATTAAGAAGATTTTGGATGAAGACAGCGCGGCTATTTACAGTTATGTCGGGTCGATAGTAGAAGCAGAAGAGAAAAAATATAAAGAAGAAAAAGAACGGCAAGAAGAGCAAAAGTTGATAGAGGAGAATACCGGAACCATCAGTATTAAGAAAACCGGGCAAACGGTTACTATAAAAAGAGATATCGAAGATATTAAAAATGCCGAAAACGAAATAAACCAAAATGCGGTTAAGGTGCTTGATTTTTCTAAAGAAAAGGCGACTGAAGAAAGCGTAGAGGAAATGCCGAGCGAAAATGTTATAAAAAAAGGACGGAATATTCGTATAAATTAGCTTGAGGAATCGGTTTTGTGTGTTATATATGAAGCATAAATAATAATTATGCGGAGTTTATAAGATATGAAAAAACCTGAAGTTTGTATTTTGCCGGTGGCCGGTTTATCTACTAGAAATCTGCCGGCAACCAAAGTTTTGCACAAAGGATTTTTGACACTACACAGCAAGCCGATTATTCAATATGCGGTTGATGCTTGTGCCGAAATCGGAATTAAAGAAATTGTATTTATCTATAGTGATCAATCTTGCAAGTATTTGTTTGAAAAATATTTTGAGCCTTATCCGTGGCTTGAAAATCACTTGAAAGAGAAAAATAAACTGGATATTTTGCTTGAATTGCAAAAGGTTATTCCGCAAGGAATGAAGTTTTCGTTTGCCGAACAGCAAAAGCCGTTGGGCAATGGTCATGCAATTTTGATGGCAAAAGAGATTGTCGGAAAAAGAGATTTTGTGGTGATGTGGCCTGATGATGTGTATATTAGTTTGCACGGCAAGGGAATCTTGGCACAGCTTTTGGAAGTGTATGAAAAAGAAGGCGGCATGGTGGAAAATATTATGGAATTGCCGAGGGAACAGCTGGTTAGATACGGAGTTTTATCAGGCGCAGTGAGAGAAGGACGCGTGGTTCATGCCAAAGGTAAAATCGAGAAGCCGGCTTTGGAAGATGTGCCTTCTAATTATGCCAGCATGGGGCCTTATATTTTGCCAAATGAAATTATGGATATCTTGCCGGAAGTGGAAAAAGGAACCAATGGCGAGATTAATCTGGCAGATGCCATGGGGTTGGCAGCACAAAGAGGTATGAAATTGACCGGAGTGTTGTGCGATGCAATGAGGTTTGATTGCGGAACCAATAAAGAATTGGAGAAGTCAAATCTGAAACTTTGTTTAATGGAAGATCCCGAGTTGAGAGCATATTGTGCCAATTTGCTTAATACTATGGAAATATAAGCAATTTGTCGCTTTGGTATTTGAAAAAAAGCTGCGGCCTTTGGGTGGCAGCTTTTTTATAGCAAAAAATGCTTGCAATTAGATAATTTATTGTTTATAGTCCGCTCAACTTTGGGAGTCTGTTTTGATAAAGACTCTGGTTAAAGTGCAGGTATTTATGAAGGTAGTACCTGGTTTTAGTTATTATCCGGTCTGCCCGTCAGGCCAGTAACATTTGTAAAGAAAGGAAAAATGCCATGAGACATGGAGTTAAACACAGAAAACTTAATATGGATACCAACGCCCGCAGAGCTTTGTATTCTAATTTGACCGCAGCTGTTTTGTTACATGAGCAAATTAAGGTTACTTTGCCGCGTGCCAAAGAATTGAGAACTTTTGTTGATAATATGATTACCTTGGGCAAAAAAGGACAGCTTAGCAATCGTCGTCAGGCATTGGCCTTTTTGCGTGATGAGGAAGTTGTTGCCAAGTTGTTTTCTACTTTGGCAGAGCGTTATAAAAACCGCAACGGCGGCTATACTCGTGTTTTGCGCGCCGGGTTCCGTTATGGTGATTGTGCCGAGATGGCCATCGTTGAGTTGGTTGATCGCGATGTTAACGCCAAAGGTGCTAAAGATTTGGCCAGAGTAGCAGCTGAAAAAGCCGCTTTGGAAGCAGCAGAAAAAGAAGCCAATGCTGAGGCTAAAAAAGAAGAGAAAAAGGCTGAAAAGAAAACGGCTGAGAAAAAGGCTAAAGAGCCAGCCGAGAAAAAGGCTAAAGAGCCGGTTGAGAAAAAGTCTGCCGCTAAAAAGACCAAAAAGGCAGAAAGCAAAAAGGCTGAATAGTTTTTGCTCGTTTGAGTGTTTGTTAAAAGATGCCGCCTTAATGACAAGGCGGCATTTCGGTTGTTGCGGACATGGTTGTTTAAAAATATTTTTTTTACAAAAAAATGCTTGCAAGAATCGAAAAAAAGAGTCTATTATCCACCGAATTTTTGGTCACGAATCGTGGCAATTGCATGCAATTATTTTGAGTATTCCGCCAAGGGGAGCTCCTAGATTCTTGTGGTTTGGCGGCGTTTTGTTCTTAAAAATTGAAATAGTATTTAACCTTCTGCGGGCGGGGTGCAGTTTGTTGGCTGACGGTATTGTCGCAGAATCTAACCTAAGAGGATTTTTGTGAAATGAAAGAATCTTATACGAGCAAAAGACGTGTAAGAAGAAACTTCGGTCGAATCGACGCTGTTGCCGATATGCCGAGTTTAATCGAAGTTCAGACCGGTTCTTATAATAATTTTATTCAGGCAGATGGTGCCGAAAAATGTGAGTTTGGACTGGAGGAAGTATTTAAGTCTATTTTCCCAATCAGAGATTTTTCCGGTAACGGCGAGTTGGAGTTTGTAAAATATGAGCTGGAGGCTCCAAAATATGATGTTGATGAGTGTATCAAAAGAGATATGACTTTTGCCGCTCCGGTCAAGGCTACTTTGCGTTTGGTGGTTTGGGATACAGATGAGGCAACCGGTGCTAAATCCATCCATGATATTAAAGAGCAAGATGTTTATATGGGCGATATTCCGTTGATGACTGAGAAAGGCACGTTTATTTTCAACGGAACAGAGCGTGTGGTCGTATCGCAAATGCACAGATCGCCGGGTGTGTTCTTTGATCATGACAAAGGAAAAACAATTTCCTCTGGTAAATATTTGTTTGCCGCAAGGATTATTCCTTATCGCGGATCGTGGCTTGATTTTGAATTTGATGCCAAAGATTTGGTTTATGCTCGTATAGACCGCAGACGTAAATTGCCGGTTACTTCTGTTTTATATTCTTTATACTCTAAAGAAACCGAAGAGAAAATCGCTAAGCTCAAAAAAGAAGGCAAGCATATTGACAGAGCCGAAATCAAGGGTATGGATAAAGAAGAAATTTTGCATTATTTTTATGATGTTGATACCTTTGAGGTGGCCAAAAAAGATTGGAAAGTTAAATTTGAGCCTACTCGCATGAAAGGGGTTAAGTTTGATTTTGATTTGGTTAATGCCGAAACAGGGAAAACTGTTTGGGAGGCAGGCAAAAAACTTAATGCTCGCAGTGCTCAAAAATTGGCTGATGACGGTTTGGCTTATTATAAGCTGGCCAAAGACAAAGTTATTGGCAAGTTCTTGGCCAATAACGTTGTTGTGGCTAAAACCGGTGAAGTTTTGGCCGAGGCTGGTGATGAAATTACGGCTGAGATGTTGGATAAGTTTGAGGCCAACAAGATTAAAGAAATTAAAATTTTGTTTATTGACGGAGTTAATGTTGGGCCATATATCCGCAATACTTTGGCCATTGATAAAAACTCTTGCCGTGAGGAAGCTCTTTTGGATATTTACCGCGTTATGAGACCGGGCGATCCTCCGACGTATGAGGCTGCTGATGCTTTGTTTAAGGCTTTGTTCTTTGACAAAGACCGCTATGACTTGTCTTCGGTTGGTCGAGTTAAGATGAATATGGCTTTGGATATTCCGTTTGAGGAGGCTCCTGATACTTTGGGGACTTTGCGTAAAGATGATATTTTGCGCATTGTTAAGCGCATGGTTGAGTTGCGCGACGGCAAAGGCGAGGTTGATGATATTGACCACTTGGGCAATCGTCGTGTGCGTTCGGTCGGTGAATTGATGGAAAATCAATATCGTATGGGGCTTTTGCGCATGGAAAGAGCCATTCGGGAGAGAATGTCATCGGAGAATTTGAATAATATCAAACCGCAGGATTTGGTCAATGCTAAGCCGATTGCCTCGGTTATCAGAGAATTCTTCGGTTCGTCGCAATTGTCGCAATTTATGGATCAAAACAACCCGTTGTCAGAGATTACGCATAAGCGTCGTTTGTCGGCATTGGGACCTGGCGGTTTGAGCCGTGATCGTGCCGGATTTGAGGTGCGCGACGTGCATCCGACACACTATGGTCGTATTTGCCCGATTGAGACACCTGAGGGACCAAACATCGGTTTGATTAACTCTTTGGCGACCTATGCCCGTATTAATAAATATGGCTTTATTGAGTGTCCGTATCGCAGGGTGGTTAACGGAGTGGTTACCTCTGAGGTGGTTTATTTGTCGGCCAACGAGGAAGGTAAATACAGAATCGCCGAGGCGAATGCCAAAGTTAAGGATGACGGGCATTTTGAAAATGAATTGATTGCTTGTCGTAAAGCAGGTGATTTTGAATATGCTAAACCTGAGGAAATCGACTTTATTGATGTGTCGCCGAAACAATTGGTTTCGGTGGCAACGGCTTTGATTCCGTTTTTGGAAAATGACGATGCTAACCGCGCGTTAATGGGATCGAACATGCAACGCCAAGGTGTGCCGTTGCTGCGTTCGGAGGCACCGCTGGTCGGTACCGGTGTGGAAGGCGTGGTGGCCAAAGATTCTGGTGCTACGGTTGTGTGCAAAGCCGACGGTATTGTTGACGCGGTTGATGCTAACCGTATTGTGGTTCGCTCTAAAGATGAGCATGCTGCCAATGCCGGTGTTGAAATTTATCGCTTGCAGAAATTCCGTCGTTCGAACCAAAATACCTGCATTAACCAGGTTCCTTTGGTTAAGGTGGGCGATGAGGTTAAGGCCGGTGATATTATGGCCGACGGACAATGCACCGATATGGGTGAGTTGGCTTTGGGTAAAAACGTTTTGGTAGCATTTATGCCCTGGAACGGATTGAACTACGAAGATGCTATCTTGTTGTCAGAGAGAATTTCGCGTGATGATGTGTTTACCTCGCTGCATATCGAAGAATTTGAGGTTATGGCGCGTGATACCAAGTTGGGACAAGAAGAAATTACCCGTGATATTCCAAACGTCGGTGAAGATGCTTTGCGCAATTTGGACGAGGCCGGTATTGTTTATATCGGTGCGGAGGTTAAGGCCGGCGATATCTTGGTTGGTAAGGTTACGCCAAAAGGCGAATCTCCGGTTACGCCGGAAGAAAAACTCTTGAGAGCTATCTTTGGCGAGAAAGCTTCCGATGTTCGAGATACTTCTTTGAGAGTTCAGCCTGGTATCGAGGGTATTGTGGTTGATGTTCATGTGTTCTCGCGCAGAGGTGTTGAGAAAGACGAACGTGCTTTGTCGATTGAACAGCAAGAAATTTCGCAATTGGCTAAAGACCGCGATGATGAAATTGCAATTATTCGCCGCAATGTCGAGGCCAGATTGAAATCTATGCTGGTTGGTCAGAAGGTGGTTGATGCACCTAAAGGAACACTTGCCAAGAATGCTACGATTGCTGAAAAAGATTTGGACAATATTCCGTCTTCGCAATGGCGTAAAATCGTGGTTAAAGACGAGACGGTTATGGCCAATGTCGAAGAATTGTTATCGGCTTTTGATGCCAGAGTTGAAAAAGTGCAGAAACACTTTGATGACAAGGTTGAGAAAGTTCAGCGCGGCGACGATTTGCTGCCTGGTGTTTTGAAGATGGTTAAAGTCTTTATTGCTACCAAGCGCAAAATTCAATCAGGTGATAAGATTGCCGGACGTCATGGTAACAAAGGTACAATCTCGCGCGTATTGCCGCTGCAAGATATGCCTTATATGGAAGACGGTACGCCAGTTGATATCGTATTGAACCCGTTGGGTGTTCCGTCACGTATGAATGTGGGACAAATTTTGGAGACTCACTTGGGTTGGGCGGCACAAAAGCTCGGACAGCAGGTTAATGAGCTGTGGGAGCAGGTTAAAGCCGGTCAAAAACAAGAGAAGGAGCTACGGGCCAAATTAAAAGAGATATATGGTGAAAAGCAATATAAACGCGAAATTGAGCCGATGTCATCTGAGGATTTGGATTTGATGATACCAAATCTTAAAAACGGTATCCCGATGGCAACCCCGGTATTTGATGGGGCAACAGGTGATGACATTAATAATATGTTGTCAATGGCCGGTCTTCCGACATCAGGTCAGATTGATTTGTACGATGGTCGTACCGGTGAAAAATTTGACCGTAAAGTTACGGTTGGTATCATTTATATGATTAAACTGCATCATATTGTCGATGAAAAAATGCATGCTCGTTCGGTTGGTCCTTACTCTTTGGTTACACAACAGCCTTTGGGCGGTAAGGCGCAATTCGGCGGACAACGTTTCGGCGAGATGGAGGTTTGGGCTTTGCAGGCATATGGTGCAGCCTACACCTTGCAGGAGATGCTTACGGTTAAGTCTGATGATGTTAACGGCCGTACCAAGGTTTATGAAGCAATCGTCAGAGGCGAGGATTCATTTGAGGCAGGTATTCCTGAGTCATTTAACGTATTGACCAAGGAAATTAAGTCGCTGTGCTTGAATGTTGAACTTTTGAACGAAGAAATTTAGTTAAGAAGGAGTTAGTATAAGATGAATGATATTGCAAAATATTTTGGTCAACAGGTATCGGCAGAGGCTTTTGATCAAATCAGAATTTCGATTGCTTCTCCTGAACAAATTCGTTCGTGGTCTTATGGCGAAGTAAAGAAACCCGAAACCATTAACTATCGTACATTTAAGCCGGAAAGAGACGGTTTGTTCTGCGCGCGTATTTTTGGTCCGGTGAAGGACTATGAGTGCTTGTGCGGTAAATATAAACGCATGAAGTATCGTGGTATTGTCTGCGAAAAGTGCGGTGTTGAAGTCACGCTTTCTAAGGTTAGACGTGAGAGAATGGGTCATATTGAATTGGCTGCTCCGGTTGCTCATATCTGGTTTTTGAAGTCGTTGCCGAGCCGTATTTCGCTTTTGACCGATATTCCGATGAAATCATTGGAAAGAGTGCTTTATTTTGAAAGCTATATTGTTATTGAGCCTGGTTTAACCCCGTTAACGGTTAATGAATTGTTGACCGAGGATCAATACCAAGAGGCGATTGACGAATACGGCGAAGAGGCTTTCCGTGCCGGTATAGGTGCTGAGGCTTTGAAAGAAATATTGTCTAATATCGATTTGGAAACCGAGAAAGAGACTATCAGAGCCGAGCTTAAAGACAACGCCTCGGAAGCTAAGCGCAAAAAATTGGTTAAGCGGTTGAAAATCATTGAGTCTTTCATTGAATCGGATACCAAACCGGAATGGATGATTTTGGATGTTTTGCCGGTTATTCCGCCAGAGCTGCGTCCGCTGGTGCCTCTTGATGGCGGTAGGTTTGCCACTTCTGATTTGAACGATTTGTATCGCCGTGTGATTAACCGCAACAATCGTTTGAAGAGATTGATTGAATTGCACGCTCCGGATATCATTATCCGCAACGAAAAAAGAATGTTGCAAGAATCGGTTGATGCATTGTTTGATAATGGTAGACGTGCAAGGGCCATTACCGGTACCAACAAACGTCCGCTCAAATCGTTATCTGACATGCTCAAAGGTAAACAAGGGCGTTTCCGTCAGAACTTGCTTGGTAAACGTGTTGATTATTCGGGACGATCGGTTATTACGGTGGGACCTGAGTTGAAGTTGCAACAATGCGGTTTGCCGAAGAAAATGGCGCTTGAATTGTTTAAGCCGTTTGTTTATGCCAAGTTGGAACTTTATGGTCATGCCACAACCATTAAGGCTGCTAAGAGAATGGTTGAAAAAGAAAGACCTGAGGTTTGGGATATCTTGGAAGAGGTTATCAGAGAGCATCCGGTACTTCTTAACCGTGCGCCGACTTTGCACCGCTTGGGTATTCAGGCATTTGAGCCGGTATTGGTCGAGGGTAAGGCAATTCACTTGCATCCTCTGGTTTGTACCGCATTTAACGCCGACTTCGACGGCGACCAAATGGCCGTGCATGTTCCGTTGTCAATCGAGGCTCAGTTGGAAGCTCGCGTGTTGATGATGTCGACCAACAACATCTTGTCTCCGGCATCGGGTAAGCCGATTATTGTGCCGACGCAAGATATGGTTTTGGGTATTTATTACCTGACCTATGAAGCCGAGGGTATGAACGGCGAGGGTATGGTGTTTGCCGATTTTAATGAAGTGCAATTGGCTTTGTATGAAAAAGTGGTTGATTTGCATGCCAAAATTAAATGCCGTATGGAATATGTTGATGATGAGGGCAATACCAAATATGGTTTGGTTGAGACTACTCCGGGACGTATTTTGGTATCGGAAGTTTTGCCCAAACACAAAAATGTTCCGTTCTCTTTGGTTAACAGATTGCTGCGTAAAAAAGAGATTGGCGAAATCATTGACATTATTTATCGTCATTGTGGTCAAAAAGAAACCTGTTTGTTCGTTGATAAAATTATGACTTTGGGCTTTACCAATGCTTGTAAGGCAGGTATTTCGTTCGGTAAAGATGATTTGATTGTGCCGGAGGCCAAGAAGGATCTGATTGCCGAGACCGAAGCTCAGGTTAAAGAGTTTGAGGAGCAATACCAAAACGGTTTGATTACCAAAGGCGAAAAATACAACAAAGTGGTTGATATTTGGGCTGCTTGCACCGATAAGGTGGCTGATGAGATGATGAAAAACATCTCGAAAACCGAACATGGGTATATCAACTCGGTTTATATGATGGCTCACTCGGGAGCGCGCGGTTCGGCTGCACAAATGCGTCAGTTGGCCGGTATGCGCGGGTTGATGGCAAAGCCCTCGGGTGAAATTATTGAGCAACCGATTATCTCAAACTTTAAGGAAGGTTTGACGGTGTCAGAGTACTTTAACTCTACCCACGGTGCGCGTAAAGGTTTGGCCGATACCGCTTTGAAGACCGCTAACTCAGGTTATTTAACTCGTCGTTTGGTTGATGTGGCGCAAGATGTGGTGGTTACCGAAACCAACTGCGGAACCGAGAGAGGCATTATTGTTCGTCCGGTTGTTGACGGCGGTAATGTTGTGGTTTCTATCGGTGAGAGAATTTTGGGACGTACTATCCAAGAAGATATTTTGCATCCTGAAACCGGCGAAGTTTTGGTCAAGAAGGGCAAGCTGATTGACGAAAACGATGTTGAGGTTGTTGAGGCGGCTGGTGTTGAACAGGTTAAGATCAGGTCGGTATTGACCTGCGAATCAAAGCATGGTGTATGCGCTGCCTGCTATGGTCGTGATTTGGCCAGAGGTACGCCGGTTAATGTCGGCGAGGCGGTTGGTGTCATTGCCGCGCAGTCAATCGGTGAGCCAGGTACGCAATTGACCATGAGAACGTTCCACATCGGTGGTGCAGCACAAAAAGGCGCCGAGCAGGCTTCGGTTGAAGTTCCGTTTGCCGGTGTATTGAAACTTGATAACGGTCATGTTATTGTTAACTCGGACGGACACGGCTTGGTATTGTCGCGTAACTGCGAAATCGTGATTGTTGACAACAACGGTCGTGAAAAATCGCGCCACAGCATTCCGTATGGTACTAAATTGTTGGTGGCTGAGGGTGACAAGGTTAAAAAAGGCCAGAAAGTTGCCGAGTGGGATCCGTTTACGGTTCCGGTAATTACCGAAAAAGCCGGTAAGGTTGAATTGGTTGACTTGATTAACAATGTTTCGGTCAAAGAAGTTACCGATGAAACCACAGGTATCGTTTCGAAGACGGTTATTGATTGGAGATCTAACTCTTCAAGCGCCGGTTTGAAACCAAGCATTATCTTGAAAGATGCCAAAGGCAAGCAAGTAATGTCTGACAATGGCAAGGAGGTTCGCTACTATATGTCGGCCGATGCCATTTTGTCGGTTGATAACGGTACGGAAGTTAAGGTTGGTGATGTTATTGCCAGAATTCCGAGAGAATCTTCCAAGACCAAGGATATTACCGGTGGTTTGCCTAGAGTTGCCGAGTTATTTGAAGCCAGACGTCCGAAAGATCCGGCAATTATATCGGATATTGACGGTGTGGTTGAGTTTGGCAAAGACTACAAGGCTAAACAACGCATTACGGTTGTTCCGCAAAAAGGAAACCCGGTTGAATACTTAATTCCTAAGGGACGCCATTTGGTGGTTCAGGAAGGCGATGTGGTTAAAAAAGGTGATTCTTTGGTTGACGGAACTCCGGCGCCGCATGATATCTTGCGCGTTTTGGGTGTTGAAAAATTGGCCGAATATTTGGTCAAAGAAGTTCAAGACGTATATCGTCTGCAAGGTGTTAAAATCAACGATAAGCACATTGAGGTTATTGTATCGCAAATGTTGCGCAAAGTTGAGGTTACCAACCCGGGTGATACCACATTCTTGGTAGGTGAGCAAGTTGATGCCGATGAGTTTGAGGCTAAGAATGCCAAAATGGTAGAAGCTGGCGAAACTCCGGCAGAGGCAATACCGGTATTGTTAGGTATTACCAAGGCCAGCTTGCAGACCAAGTCGTTTATTTCGGCAGCATCATTCCAAGAGACAACTCGTGTCTTGACCGAGGCTGCGGTTGAGGGCAAGGTTGATGATTTGAGAGGTTTGAAAGAAAACGTTATCGTCGGTCGGTTGATTCCGGCCGGAACAGGTACCGTATTGAGAGCCTTGAAGAAAGTCGCCGCTCAGAACGATAAAGAAATTCAAGCCTTGAAAGAGGAAAGTGCTAATCTTCAGGCATTGGCTGCCAAAGATGCAAAAGCCGAATAGGGTTTGAAATAATTAAGCAAAAAAAGCTCTTGCCGTGAGGTGAGAGCTTTTTTGGTGATTTTTGTATAAAAAAAGGTTATAGAAGAAAGCAGTTTTGTAATTATGAATTTATGTTTAATTTAAATATTATTTTATTATGGTAGCATCTTTTATTGTATTATTTGTATGTTTGTCTTTGGTTGTGGCATGGGCAATTTTTATGATTTGCAAAACTTCGGAAAAAAAAGGTCGATGCAAATGTGAGCAGTCGGATTTGCTGGAACGGAATGTAAGCTGTCTGATGCGGCTGATTGAACAATTGAAAGTAATTGAAGAGCTGCAACATGAAAAAGCCTGTAAAGAAGCGTTGATGGATGATATTCATGACATGTTTTTCTTTAGGGAATTTAAAAATCCTGAGGATATTTTGCAGGAATTTAGCAAAAAAGCAGAGGATTTTGCCAATAATGCCGACAAAGAAGATGAAAAAATTGCCGAAATGTATAAGGCAATTGTCGAGAGAGAAAAAAAGTAACCGAAAAAGCGTTGATATTTGAACTATCAACGCTTTTGGTTTTTTAAAAACAGATAACCTTGCAAAAAAAATAAAAATGCTTAATAATTTTGGCTTGAAGGAAAAAGCAAAAAATGTTGGATATCAAAAAAGGACTGGAAAACTTAAAAGCACATATCAAAATAGCACCGGAAAAACCCGGCGTCTATCGGATGATTGACGATAAAGGGGTGGTGCTTTATGTCGGCAAAGCCAAAAATATCAAAAAAAGAATTGTCGCGTATTCGCATCTTAATAAATTGCCGAACAGATTACAACAAATGGTGGCGCAAATAGACCATATGGAATTTATTGTGGTGGATACGGAAGCGCGGGCATTGTTGGTGGAAAACGAGCTGATAAAAAAATACTCGCCGCGCTATAATATTTTGCTTAAAGACGACAAAACGTTTCCCTATCTGATGATTGATGTCGAGGCAGAATTTCCCAAGCTTTCCAAATATCGCGGAGTGCGCAAAGACAAAAACAAATATTTTGGGCCGTTTGCCAGTGTGGGAGCGGTGAATGAGGCGTTGGATGTGTTGCAAAAGGTGTTTTTGCTGCGCTCATGTCGAGATAATGTGTTTAAAAATCGTAGGCGGCCTTGTTTGATGTATCAAATTAAGCGTTGCTCGGCGCCTTGTGTGGGCAAAATCAGCGTTGATGATTATGGAGATTTGGTGAAAAAAGCCATTGCTTTTTTGGAAGGGAAAAACATTGAAATTCAAAAAGAACTGTCGGAGCAAATGGAAAAAGCAAGCAAGGCTCAAAATTATGAAACGGCTTTGGTTTTGCGAGACCGCATAAGAGCGCTGAGTATGGTACAGGCAAGGCAAAATGTTGAATATTCAGGTTTGAAATCTGTCGATATTGTGGCGGTGGCCAAAGAAAGCAATCTGTTTGCGGTGGAGATATTTTTTATCAGGGCAGGACAAAACTGCGGCAATGCGGTGTATTTTCCGACACAGACCGAAGAGGCCGAGAAAAAAGATGTGTTGGAAGCTTTTTTGAGCGAGTTTTATGCCAATCATGTGCCGGCAAAAGAAATAATCGTGGGTGAGGAAATTGAAAATAAAGAATTTTGGCAGGAAGCGTTGCAGGTCAAAATAACTTTGCCAAAAGGCGGCAACAAGCTTAAGCTATTGCAGTTTGCCTGCCAAAACGCCATTGATGCCATAAGGCGCAAGGTGGCTATGGAGGCGTCGGTTAAAAACAATTTGACGGCGTTTTGTGAGAAGTTTGGTTTGCCTGATATCCCTAAACGAATTGAAGTGTATGATAACTCACATAACCAGGGAAGTTATGCCATCGGGGCAATGATTGTGGCAACGCCCGATGGTTTTGATAAGAAAAATTATCGCACCTTTAATATCAAATATACCGACAACACCCATGATGATTTTGCCATGATGCGTGAAGTGTTAAAACGCAGGTTTGATAAAATGACCAAAGAAAATAAACCTGATGTTATTTTGCTTGACGGCGGACGAGGGCAATTAAACGCAGTTTATGAGGCGTTGGAGGGATATGATCTGCAAGGAATTGAAATTATTGCCATATCCAAGGGGCCGGAGAGAAACGCCGGAAAAGAGTTTTATCATATGAAAGATAAAGCAAGTTTTGAGCTTGAATATCGCTCGCCGTTGGCTTTTTATTTGCAAAATTTGCGTGATGAGGCACACCGCTTTGCCATTGGTACACACCGCAAAAAAAGAGCAAAGTCTATGTATAAGTCAATGCTGGATGAGGTGGAAGGAATTGGGGCTAAGCGCAAAGCCGATTTGCTGAAATATTTTGGCTCGGCACAAGATGTAAAAGAGGCAACTTTGGCAGATTTGCAAAAGGTTGAGGGAATAAGTAAAAAAATAGCGGAAAAGATTTATAACTACTTCCATAATTGAAAATAATGTCCTAGTATGAGGAAAAGTTAATTTTTTTGATGAGGACAAGTGAGATGTATAATCTTCCTAATTTGCTTACAATCTCTAGGATTGTGGTAATTCCGGCAATCTTTTTGTCGGTTTATATAACTTCGATGTGGTGGGCTATCATTGCCGCTGTGTTGTTTATCATTGCTTCAATTACCGATTATTTTGATGGCTATTTGGCCAGAGCCAGAGGCGAAACATCGGCTTTGGGACGCTTGCTTGACCCGATTGCCGATAAACTGTTGGTTACTTCGGCTTTGGTGGTGTTGTTGGCAAAACCGGGGATGATGGAATATAAAATAAGTTTTATTCCGGTAATCGTTATTTTGTGCCGCGAAATTTTGGTCTCGGGATTGAGAGAGTTTTTGCGCGAGGTTAACGCCGGATTGCCGGTTACACGCTTGGCTAAATGGAAAACCGGATTTCAGATGACGGCTTTGTCGATGATGTTGTTGAAAGGTGTTTGGTATTGGGGCGGTATTGGCGAGATTTTGCTGTGGATTGCCGGAGTGCTTACTTTTATTACCGGATATCAATATTTTCAGAAAAGTTTGGACTATGTTTCCGAGATCGAAAAATGTGCCAAGGTTCCGGAACTGCCTAAGATTAATTTGAGCAAATTAAAAAATAAAGTTATCAAGAAACAAAAAACTAAAAAGACTAAAGCTAAAAAAAGTGGAAAAAAAGCTTAGAGGCGATTTCTTAGATGGCGGTAACAGAACAGGAATTAAAACATATTCTGGTGGTTGACGATGATACGAGGTTGCGCAATCTCTTGCAGAGGTTTTTGCGCGAAAATTCGTTTTTGGTATCAACTGCTAAAGATGCCGAAGAAGCTCGCTTTATGATGAAGCAATATAAATTTAATTTGCTGATTGTTGATATTATGATGCCTAAAGAAAACGGCTTGGAATTTTTGCACAAGTTGCGGCAGGAAAATGCCGTGCCGGTAGTTATGTTGACGGCTATGGGAAATGTGGAAGATAGAATTGTTGGGTTGGAAACTGGTGCTGATGATTATGTGGCCAAACCGTTTGAGCCTAAAGAGCTGCTGCTTAGAATAGCAAGTATACTAAAACGAGCTCCGGAGGAAAAAAAAGATAACGCTTGTTTGGATTTGGGACAATATGAGTTTAATATGCAGACCAAAGAATTGGTGTCAAAAAAAGGAGAGGTGTTGCATATAACTCCGGTGGAACAAAGTTTGCTTTGCGTGTTGGGTGCTAAAAGCGGGCAGGTGTTTTCGAGAGAAAAACTCTCTGAAATATTGGGCGCGGGACAGTCGCCAAGGTCGATTGATGTTCAGATTACACGCTTGCGCAAAAAAATTGAAAGAGATTCTAAAAATCCGCGCTATTTGCAGACCCTGCGCGGGAAGGGATATATGTTGCTGCCGGATTAAAAGGGAGATGACTGTTGCATATAAGGTTGCCCCAGAAATTGGAAAATAAATTGAGGTTTTGGCGACATAAGTTGCTGCCAAGAACATTGTTTTTTAGAACAATGATGCTTATTTTTGTGCCGTTGATTGTGGTGCAGGTTGTGTCGGTGGTGGTGTTCTTTGACGGTAGTTGGAGCCGGATGGGGCGTAGATTGTCGGAGAATCTGGTGGATGATATCGCTGTTATCATAAGATTGAAAGAAGACGGTATGCCGCTTGAGGATTTGCAAAATTTAGCGAGACAGGGGTTTCAAATCGATTTTAAGGTTTATGATGCAAAACAAGGAGATAAAATAAAAAGAAAATTTAAGGCTAATCCGATTGTCGTGGCCTATTTGAAAGAGGCTTTGGAAACGGTGTTTGGCAAAGATGAATGGAGTATTTTGCTAGATAATGATAAAGATAATAATAGTGATTTGATTATTTTTGTGGAAAAAGATAATTATGTTTATCAATTTGTTTGCTCCAAAAAGAAAATATTTTCTTCATCAATTTTTATGTTTGTGGTTTGGATGGTGGCAACATCGATTTTGTTGTTTTTGGTCTCGGTTTTGTTTTTGCGAATTCAGGTCAGAGCTATTGCTGATTTGGCTCAGACGGCAGAAAATTTTGGTAAAGGAATTGATGATGACGGATTTAAGCCTTATGGCTCGTCGGAGGTTAGAAAAGCCGGATTTGCATTTATTAAAATGAAAGAGCGAATCTTAAAACAAATTATGGAAAGAACACAAATGTTGGCTGGTATTTCTCATGATTTGCGCACGCCGTTGACCAGAATGAAATTGATGTTGGCAATGACCGAAAACTCCCAAGATCAAAAGGATTTTTTGGCCGATATTGATGAAATGGAAAAAATGCTTAACGGTTATTTGTCGTTTGTCAGAGGCGAAGGCGACGAAGCTCCTGTTAAGCTTAATGTTTATAAGCTAGTGAAAGATGTTGTTAAACGTTTTGCCTGGCAGAAAGCAAAAATAAAGTTTTTGGCCAAGCAAAAAGATTTGGAAATTGTTGCAAAAGAACAAGCTTTGCGGCGCGCCGTTACCAATATTGTGGGTAATGCCTGCAGATATGGCAAAAAAATTGAGGTGAGGTTGGAGGGTGATAATAAAAGAATTAAAATTGTGATTGATGATAATGGGCCGGGAATACCAAAAGATAAAAGAGAAGATGTTTTTAAGGCCTTTTATCGGTTGGAAAATTCGCGCAATAAAGAAACCGGTGGAATAGGTCTGGGGCTGGCAATCACCAAGGATATTATTACGGCGCACGGAGGTAAAATCTTTTTGGACGGCGGGCCGCTCGGCGGTTTGAGAGTCGTTATTGAACTGCCGCTTTAATTAAAGGAAAATGGCTATGGTTGATGAAGAAAATTCGGTTGATGATATTAATTTAGACGATTTTAATTTTGATGAATTGCTAAAAGATGACAGCTCAAACAAGGAAGGGGCGGAAAATGATGCTTTGCTTGAAAGTACTGATTTGCCCGATGCCGATATTTTGAAAGAAGCCGATTTTGATTTGGGTGATGTTTTGACAGAGGCCGGTGTCGATGATAATGAAAAGACTGAGGATGTTGATGATGGCAGTATATCTGATGCAATAGGCGATGAAGAAAATGTTGCGGCCGAAAATAAACCTGCTCAAGAAGATTTTGATATTTTTGAAAATCAGGATATTAAAGAGCAAGTGCAGGATATGCCGGAAACAGTTGAGCAGACATTGAGTTCTGATGTTGAAGATGAGGCAATGGGTGATGAGAGTGATATTGTTTCTGAAAATAATAATGATGTTGTGTCAGAAAACTATGAAGATGTTGTTGATGATGATGCTATAAAAAAAGAAAGAGAACAGTTTTTTGAAGAAGAGGTGCTCGATAATACAAATATACCGGAGGTGTCAGACAATATGGCCCCACTGGAGAAGGAAGACTCAGAAAATGAAGATATAGAGGCTGAACGCCAGGAGTTTTTTGCTCAAAATAATGAGGTAATGCCAGAAAACAGAGATAAAGATATTGTTACTGCAGTTTTGGAAGAAGAAAAAAATCAGCAGGAATCGTCAGCGGAAAGCAAAAAGATAGGATTTTTGAAGTGGTATAGCGGCGAACTGAAGGACAAGTGTTTTGAGATAGATAGAAATTTTGAGAGTTCTACTTTTGAGGCTGATGAGGAATGCAAAACATTGCATATTAATGTTGGCTATGATACTTATGGGTGGCAAGTCCAGTTTGCTGACGGAATGCTTATGAATTTGCAAGATGTCAGAGAATATCAAATCAGAAACGGCCGGTTGCCTTCTTTTGACGGCAGAGTTATTTATGGACAAAGAACACTTATGTTCTCAGGAGTGGAAAGAATTGTCGTGTATGAAAGTGTTAAATATTTTTCTTATGGCGTCTAGTTTGCTTTTTTAGGCAAAATCGGGAATATCTCAACTTCGGTGTTTTCAACAGTTGGTTTTTTAGCGGCAGCTGTTGAAGCTGATCCCGATTTGGGGGATTTGCTTTGATCTTGCCCCATCAGAGCCGGAGAAAGCGGGTAGGCGTTGTTTTTTAAACGCAGCAGCATGTAGCCGTTGCCGCCGCCATAGGCCGGGCCAGAAAAACCAATCGAATATGCTCCGCCAATATAACCATAATCTAGGTCGATGTAATCAATTGCAAATACGGTCTTTACGTTGGTTGTGCCGATGGCGGTCATTTTGCAGTTGTAACCAGAATCTTCAAGAATGACGTGGTTAATCTTTTTGGCAAATAATATTGATTGTGACGGAGTGCATTCCGCGACTTGTCCACCATAGGTTATGTTGTAGTTAAGTATAAGATTGAGGGCATTGCCTTGCTCGTTTATGATTACGTCGGATATTTTGATATAATCAATGTAAGCATTGGTGGGGACGGCGCCAACGGTTATTGGTAAAGTAATGTAATTTTCAAGACAAGTGTGAGATTGTGAATCTGCTTGGCAGGTCAAAACTTTTTGATAATTGTTGTTATCAAAAAGCTGCATAAGCGAATTGAAAATATATTCGCGCGACATCGAAAGTTGGGCCGGAGCACATTGATGCGAACGGCAAACTACAATTGAGGACGATTGTTGGGGCAGAACAACTTTGCGTTCTTGAGTTTGTTCGGGCTTGTACGAGGTGCTTTTCCAATTAAAAGTGAAAAAATCTTTGCCGGTGGCGTTGCGGATATACTCACAGCCGCAAAGCCCAAAAACAGCAATAAGCAACATAAATACGCGCATTTTGTTATATAACATTTTGATATCCTCAATCTAAAATATAACCTATATTAGGACAGATGCGCTGAAATACAAAGTTTTTTTTAAGGTTATTCTATGGATTTTTTTGTTTTTCGGCTTGTCTTTGAGCTATTATGGAGGCAAACTACATCTGCAATGCTGAGAAGGAAAAAAAAGATGAATAAATTTGTTTTTGCCGCGTTATTGTTAGGGGCTTCGGTTTGCCAAGCTGCCAGCGGATTTGTTGTGGTGGATGGCGACAGTTTGGAATATCAGGGTGAGAGAATCCGAATCCTTGATATCGATGCACCGGAGTTTTTGCAAAAATGTTATGACGGAAGCGGATGGCAATATCGTTGCGGATTTGAAGCAAAAGAATATTTGCGTAAACTGGTTGAGGGAAATGTCAGATGTGAACGCTTCGGGCAGGACAGATACGGGCGGTCGTTGATGGACTGCTTTAGTGCAAGCGGAATAAATATCGGGCAAGAAATGGTAAGGCAAGGGCAGGCTGTTGCCTACAGCGATAGGTACAGAAAAGAAGAAAGAGAAGCTCAAGCCGCAAAAAGAGGAATTTGGCAAGGTAAGTTTATGCGTCCCGAGTTATACAGAGCATTAAAAAAGAGCCACGAAACACTAAAGAAAAATACAAAAAGATAGAGATTCTTGTTGACAGCGCTAAAAACTTATGTATATTGCAAGCAACGTTTTATGTTTTTAAATATAAAGGTGAAAGAACATGTATGCAGTAATTAAAACCGGCGGTAAGCAATATCGCGTTACATCGGGTGATGTAATCAAGATTGAAAAAATTGCCGGAGAAGAAGGTAAAGAGGTTATCTTTAACGAAGTTTTGGCTTTGGGCGATAAAATCGGTAATCCTTTGATTCAAGGCGCTTCGGTTAAAGCAACCGTGTTGAAACAGGCTAAAGATGCCAAAGTCATTATTTTCAAAAAGAAAAGAAGACAAAATTATCGCCGTAAAAACGGTCACAGACAGAATGTTACATTGGTTAAAATTACCGATGTAGCTGCTAAGTAGTAAGGAGATTTGAACAATGGCTCATAAGAAATCAGGCGGTAGCTCATCTAACGGACGCGACTCCATCGGGCGTCGTTTGGGTTTGAAAAAATCCGGCGGTCAGGCCGTTATTCCGGGAAATATTATCGTGCGCCAACGCGGCACTCAATATCATCCGGGTGCAAATGTCGGTATGGGTAAGGATCATACCTTGTTTGCTCTTAGCGAGGGTAAGGTTGTGTTCTCGAAGAAAGCCGGCGATAAAACGGTTGTTTCGGTGGTTGCCGAATAAGCTTGAAAAAGCATTTATAAAAGGAAGAGGGGATGTCGATTTGCGTCCCCTTTACTTTTCAAAAAAATAGGATATCTTGGATTTAGAAATCTGCAAAGTAAGAGAAAATTATGAAGTTTTTGGACCAGGCGAAAATATTTATCAAATCGGGCGACGGCGGTGCCGGATGCGTTTCGTTTCGGCGTGAGAAATATATTGAGTTTGGTGGTCCTAACGGCGGCGACGGCGGCAAAGGCGGAAGCGTTTATATTGAGGCTGTGCCTAATCTTAATACCTTGATTGATTTTAGATATCATCAGCATTTTAAGGCGCAAAAAGGTCGTAACGGCATGGGGGCGGATAAGACCGGGCCGAAGGGCGAGGATATTGTGATTAAAGTTCCGGTCGGAACCGAGGTGTTGGCCGAAGATCAGGAAACTTTGATTGTGGATATGGTGGAGCCGGGGCAGAAATTTCTTATTGCCAAAGGCGGCGACGGAGGCCGAGGAAATGCCCAGTTTAAAACCGCTACCAACCAAGCACCGCGCTATGCCGAGCCGGGGTGGCCAGGCGAAGAGATTTGGGTTTGGCTTAGGTTGAAGGTTATTGCCGATGTGGGATTGGTGGGAATGCCAAATGCCGGAAAATCTACTTTTTTGTCGGTGGTTACCAAAGCAAGACCCAAAATTGCCGATTATCCGTTTACGACAATTCATCCCAATCTTGGTGTGGCTTGGGTGGATAATTATGAAATGGTTATTGCCGATATTCCGGGGCTGATTGAAGGCGCGCATGAGGGTGTCGGTTTGGGCGATAGGTTTTTGAAACATATTGAGCGTTGTTTTGCGTTGCTGCATCTTATTGATGCGACCGGGGACGATGTGGTTAAGACTTATAAAGATATTAGGCGCGAGCTGGAGCTTTATGATGCAAAATTGGCCTTAAAACCAGAAGTAGTAGCGCTTAATAAATGCGATGCCTTGGATGAGAAAGAAATTGCCAAAAAACAAAAGGCTTTGGAAAAGGCAACCGGAAAAAAAGTGTTTGCCATTTCGGCGGTGGCAAGGCAAGGTATTTGGGAGTGTTTGGCGGCGGTTAATAAATTTATTACCCGTGAGAGAGTGCAAAAACAAGAACCGCTGGTTGAAAAAGTTGATGAGGCAAAAGGTGATGAGCCTTGGTCGCCGCTGTAGGATAAAAAGGAGTGGTTAAATTGGCCGGAAAAGTAAAAAGAAAAATAAATGAAGATATGGCAGAAGATATTTTGCAGATTGTCAAAACCTCGCTTGATGACGGAAAGGCCGAGGATATCGTGGTGATTGATTTGGAGGGAAAGTCATCAATTGCCTCTTATATGGTGGTGGCAAGCGGAAATTCGAATCGGCATGTGGCGTCGTTGGCAGAGAATTTGCAACTTAAATTGAAAGAAAAAGGTTTTCAATCGATGGCCGAGGGCGAGGAAAAGGCCGATTGGGTGTTGATTGATGCTTATGATGTAATTGTACATATATTTAGGCCGGAAGTAAGAGCTTTTTATAATTTGGAGAAAATGTGGTCGGCGATAAAAGCCGCCAAGTAAAAAAAGTTAAACCGCTTAGCCTTGGTGTAAGGGTAAGCGGTTTGGTTTTTAGATTATCTCTACGCATTTTGGGCTATAGCCTCCGTCTGCGTTTTTCTGGTCGACCATCTTGCAGATGGGGATAGTTTTTCCCTTTACCAGTTGGTAGAGGGTGAAAGAATATCCGTCTTTTTCATAAACCCTGAAGTAGTCATTTTTAACCAGGGTGATGCCATCTGCTGGCATGACGAGCGAGACGGTCTTTCTGCTGACTGTTACGGCAAGGACGCCATAGGGGCGCTCAATACCGATGAGGTTCTCAATAAATACTCCGTTTTTAAAAACCTCAAAGACTTTGACGTCTTTGAGACGGAATATGTTTACACCTTTGAAGAATTTGTTCACTAAGAACAAAAACTCAGAGGTTTCAACAGCCGGAGCGGAAAGCAGTTGTGGGATGGTTAAGTTATTTTCTCTCAGGAGATCCCACTCCTGGGCAGCTCTGTCTTTTCTAGAAAGCAAGGCTGCAATTTTTTTGAGTTTCATAATATATAAAAAATTTGTTTTCTTTGAGACAAATATAGACGAAAAAAGGATTCGTGTCAACTCCTAAATTATTCGCGATGATAGGGATGCCCGGCAATAATGGTTTGAAGACGATAGATTTGCTCTGTTAAAACCACACGCATCAGCATATGCGGCAGGGTTAGCTTGCCAAAAGATAAGACCAAATCAGCCCTGTCGCGGGTGGATTGCAGGTGGCCGTCGGCTCCTCCGATTAGAAAACAGAGCTCCGAGATACCGTTTAACTGCCAATTGGCAATTTGGGCGGCAAGCTCGGTCGATTTGATGTTTTCGCCGCGTTCGTCCAAGACAATGACCTTGGCGCCGTGGGGAATGTTTTGGGTTAGAAATTTGGCTTCGGCTTGTTGGGTGGCGTTATCTTGCTCTTTGATGGTTATCTGCCAAGAAGAGCGCTTTAAGTACTCGCCTATAAGCAAAGCCTCGGGTGAGGATTTTTTGCATTTGCCGATGGCAAGAATCGTAACTTTCATCGGCAGACTTCCATATCAAAGACGTTTTGCAAAAAGAACAAAGAAATATAGCACAGCAAGGCGGCGGCAACAGGGGTTAGAATCCAGCCAAAGGTTATGCGGCCGATTAAGCCCCAATTGATGCGGTAGGCGCCTTTGGCTAGCCCGATACCAATAACCGCGCCGATGATGGCTTGCGAACTTGAGACCGGAACCAGCGGAAAACTCGGCAAGTTGTGGGAGATAAGAAAATGTTGCAAATTTTGCGAGGCAAACAAATACAAAACAAGAGCTTGGGATACAACCGCAACCCAAGCCATCAAGGGCGACATTTTGACAATGCCGTTGCCAACGGTGGTCATGAGTTTGTGTGAATAGGTAAATACTCCTACACTGATGGCAATACCGCCGATGAAAAATAGCACTTGAGTTGCCGAAAGACTGAAAAGTGTGCCGAAATTAACTGCATGCAGAGGACTTGAGGCAACAAAAACTCCCATGACGTTGGCAATGTTGTTGGCGCCTAAAGCATAAGCACCGAAGGCTCCGGCTAAAATTAAGCCTATGCGGGTATAACAATCTTGACGAATAAGCCCGATGTGGCAATGACGAATGGCAAAACGAACCAAAAAATAGAGCAAAACCGCAATCACTCCGGCCAAGATAGGGCAGAAAATCCAAGTGCCGACAATCTTGCTTAAGACGGTGACATCGGTCGGTTTGCCGGCAAACAGATTCCAGCCGATGATGGCGCCGACAATGGCCTGCGAGGTGGAAACCGGCAGTGAAAGCTTAACCGTCCAGTAAATGGTCAGAGCCGCGGCAAGGGCAGCCATAAATGCACCGGCCAGCGTATTCACCGAGCCCAAAGTACCCAAAGTCTGCGAGGCGCCGGAGCCGGCATAAACCGCGCCGATGATGATGAAAACGGAAGAAATAACGGCAGCCGTGCGAAATTTGACCATCTTGGTGCCGACGGCGGTGCCGAAAATATTGGCCGCATCACTGGCGCCTAAAGACCAACCTAAAAATAGTCCCGAACTAAGATAGAATAAGAAAGACAAATCCATCAGATGCTCCGTTTAATGGTGAAAATTAACAGCTCGTCGATAAAGTCTTCGGCAATGTCAGCAATGTCGGCAATTTCGTTGATAAATTGTTTGAGTTGTAGTTTGTTGGCAAGTGCAAGTTTGGAATCGAACACTCTTTCCAGCAAACGGCGCGAACAACGGTCGGATTCATGCTCGATAAAATAGACTTTTTGCGCATAATCTCGCACCGAAACCATATCACGGAAAAAAGAACGCGAGGCTTTGCCCATATTCTCAGCACAGTCTGATGTCAACTTGCTAAGCTCCTTGATATCGGCATGATATTCTTGCGGAATATCAGGTTGCTCTACATAAAACAGATAGGTCGCCTCATCAAATTTGTTGATAACCCGATCAAGATTTTCGGCCAGTTGCAGAACATCGGCCCTTAAATCTGGAAGAAGATTGTTGGCATAAAGCTGATTTTCAATACTGCGGCGCAAAGTGTCAGCATCGTGTTCAATCTTTTTGATGTCACGGGATATTTTTTGAAAGTTTTCACTCTTACCTTCTTTGAGATAGGTTTTGACAGCTTTGCTGAAAGTCATGGAGGCATCAATCAGTTTGTCGTGGAAATTGTCTATATCACATTCCAAGGCTTTAGTTCGAGAAAATAAAGAAAGATGAAGGTGAAACATAAAAAATATCCTTTTTGAGTTTGGTTTGTTTATTGTTTTTATTTATGACTTATATTTTTTATATTATCAATAATATTTATTTTTGACTTGTAAATAATATTTTGATTGATTAATATGTGTTTGGTTTTGAATATATCATTTTTATGAGGTGGATTAAATGAAAAATATAAATGCTGTTTATGTATCTTTGGTGGCTTTGGTGGTAGCCATAGTTGCTTTGGTTATGTGTAGCGTTTGCTGCTTTTCGAATAAAGGTGGCGTAAACGTTGAAGAGGCTTTGAAAGAAAACCCGGGAATGGTTGTTGATGCTATTCAGGCTTTTGAAGTTCAACAAAGAGAAGAAGCTTTGAAAAAGTTGGAAGAAAATATCAAAGCGAATGCCGATGAACTTAATAATCGTGCCGATGACGGTGTTATTGCCAATCCAAATGGTGAGTTGGTTTTGGTTGAGTTCTTTGACTTTTCATGCTCTTTCTGCCATAGGGTTTATCCGGCTTTGAAAGAAATTGCCGCCAACAATCCTGATGTTAAGATTGTTGCTAAGCCAATGACTTTCTTGGCTCCAATTTCTAAATATGCGGCTGAGGCTGCTTTGGCTGCCGGTGAGCAAGGTAAATTTGCCGAAGTTTATTCAGCTTTGTTTGAGACAAAGGGCCGTTTGACCGAGGCAAAAGTTGACGAAATAGTCGCCGCAACAGGTGTTGATATGGACAAGGTTAAGGCTGATATGAAGTCTGAAAAAGTTCAAAAAACTTTGAGTGATGCTTCTGATTTGGCCGGAAGAATCCAGGTCGGCGGTGTTCCGACTTTGGTCTTCAATAACAAACTTTTGCAGACATTGGATGCTTCGGTTATTCAAGAAGCTATTGATGCCGCAAAATAATTTTGTCGGAAATGTATTTGGTAAAGAGCTGTTCTTAGGGACGGCTCTTTTTTTTGTCTGATGATTGTAAACTAAAGCTTGTGTTTTGGGAATAAACAACCTATATATAAAAAGATGTTGTTTGATTTTTATGAGGATTGTTAGATGGGAATGGGAAAGAATTTTTTTATTTGGCTGGGTATATTCTTGGCGTTGTCATTGGCGGTTAATATATGGGGTGGTGATCCGGCAAAGGCCGGTGCCGAAAAATTGGCGTTTTCCGAATTTATGGACAGGGTGGAAAATAAACAAGTTGCCGAGGTGGTGATTAGCGGAGCCAGTATCAGCGGTGTGGCCACCAACGGGACTAAGTTTTATACTTATGCGCCATATGACCCGACGATGGTTGAAAATTTGCGCAAAAACGACGTGAAAGTTACCGCGCAGCCGGAGGATAATACGTCTAATAATTTATGGGGAATTTTTGTTTCGTGGTTTCCGATGCTTTTGCTTATCGGGGTTTGGGTTTTCTTTATGCGGCAGGCAAATTCCGGCAATAATAAAGCAATGAGTTTTGGCAAATCACGCGCCAGATTGGTGGAAAATACCAAAAAAGTTACTTTTGCCGATGTGGCCGGTGCCGATGAGGCTAAACAAGAGCTGGAAGAAATAATCGATTTTTTGAAAGATCCGGCTAAATTTCAGCGTTTGGGCGGCAAAATTCCCAGAGGTGTGTTGATGGTGGGGCCTCCGGGTACGGGTAAAACTCTTTTGGCCAGAGCAGTGGCCGGTGAGGCTGATGTGCCGTTCTTCTCAATTTCGGGTTCGGATTTTGTGGAGATGTTTGTCGGTGTCAGTTCATCAAGAGTGCGCGATATGTTTGCCCAGGCCAAGAAGAATGCGCCGTGTTTGTTGTTTATTGATGAAATTGACGCTGTAGGGCGGCATCGCGGTGCCGGACTTGGTGGCGGCAACGATGAAAGAGAACAAACCTTAAACCAGCTTTTGGTTGAGATGGATGGGTTTGAAGATAAAGAGAACGTGATTGTGATTGCCGCTACCAACAGGCCTGATGTGTTGGATCCGGCGTTGTTGCGTCCGGGGCGCTTTGACCGGCAGGTCACGGTTACCAATCCTGATAAAAAAGGACGTGAGGAAATCTTAAAAGTTCATGTCAAGAAAGTACCTTTGGCAAAAGATGTAAAATTGTCGGTGATTGCCCGCGGAACGCCAGGTTTCTCGGGAGCCGATTTGGCAAACTTGGTTAATGAGGCAGCGCTTTTGGCGGCCAGAAAGAACAAAACCAAAGTTACATCCAAAGATTTTGACGAGGCTAAAGATAAGGTTTTGATGGGGGCTGAGCGCAAATCAATGGCAATGGATGATAATGAGAAAAAGTTGACAGCCTATCACGAGGCCGGACATGCCATTTGCTCATTGTTTGTAGAAGAAACCGACCCGATACACAAGGCGACCATTATCCCCAGAGGAAGAGCTTTGGGTATGGTGCAGCAATTGCCGGAAAAAGACCAGTATTCTTATTCCAAAACCAAGATGTTGTCTAGGCTTGTTATCATGATGGGCGGCAGAGTGGCCGAGGAATTGAAATTCGGGCCGAAAAAAATTACCTCCGGTGCGTCATCGGATATTGCCGCGGCAACCAATTTGGCTCGCTCGATGGTTACCGAATGGGGAATGAGCGATAAATTGGGGCCGGTTTTGTATGCCGAAAATACCGGTGAGGTTTTTTTGGGCAAGTCGGTTACGCAGAGTCGAAATATGAGTGAGGAAACCGCTAAATTGGTTGATGCCGAAATAAAATCTTTGGTGGTTAATGCTTACCAAGAAGCAACCAAACTTTTGACCGAGCATAAGGCTGATTGGGAAAAGTTATCGGAAGCATTGATAGAATATGAAACCTTGAGCGGCGAGGAAATTAAAGATTTGCTTGACGGAAAACCGATTAATAAAGATACCGATGCTCCGGTGGCGCCTGAAAAGCGGACGCAAGCCTCATTACCTGAGCTATAAAAAAGAGAGAGCCTTGGCTCTCTTTTTTTTGGGGTGAGAAAAAGAAATTTTTGTCTAAAAAGCTTGCAATGATAAATAAAATGTGGTATGTGCTGAATGGAGCTACAATCTCGCATTGATGCTCTTAAATAAGCGCCGATAATGAATTGAAGCACTGGGAGATGTTCTGGCGCTTTTTCTTTTGCTTGGTGTTATTTTGATGCAAGAGTTTTAGCGATATAGGACTAATCCTATTAATATTTGCTTGACAAAATTGTGGCGAAAAATCCAGCGTGACACACAGAATTTCTTCGAGGATGATTTGGCGCCCCATGGATATTCTTAAGCAATATCCCAATAAAGCAATGGGAGAGCTTTTGGAAGGGCTTGGTGCCAAGATGCAAGCGGAGATGGCGGAAATGAAAAACATTTTGGACAGGGAAGAAGAGCACAGGCAAAAGGCCTTGATGCAGCAAAAAGCGGCTCAAGAAGCTGCTCATATGCAAAAGGTGAATGCTTTTTTAAAAAAAGAACAAACAAGTAAATAATTATTGATTATGGCAAAAAAGGACTTTTTTCTTTTCTGAGGTCGAAGATATCGGAAAAGAGCGCTGAAAATGAGGTAAAAGTACAGGACACGCCCAAGAGGGAAGATCTTTTCAAACTGGCATTGCGCAACTTTGATGTTGAAAAAATCAACGAGTTTTTGAAAGAATTTGATGTCAATCAGGAACTGATTGTTGAGGAAACAGAAGTAGCCGATGGGTATGTTTGCCGATATTGGGTGAGCCAGAGACCGTTGGATTTGGTGAAAGGAAGTGCGGCAATTACCGCGTGGCTTAGGTCTTTGGGGGTAAAACTCAGAGCGAAATTGTTGCCGAGGAAAGAGCGTGTATTGATGCCGAAAAGGCAGAGATGAAGGCTAAACTGCTTGCTGAAAAGGAGGCAGAACGGCAGGCTAAAATTGATGCTATTATGGCGGCAGCAAAAAAGTCTGAAAAAGAGAAATTAAACGGTGTTTGAGGTGAAACTCAAGCATCGTTTAGCTTTTTAAAATCAAATTTGACTTAGGTTGGACAAAAAAGCTGACTTGACTCAAACAGAGTCTGGAAAAGGGTTTGCTAAAATTGAAAAAGTAAAAATTTTTCATTTTTTTCATTTTTTTGCTTGCAATTTAGTTTGTGATATGTTACAAGAGGCGCGTATCAAAGGGGTTGAGGCGGATTAAAGCCGGCAACCTTTGGGGTATAAAACATAACGCATCCTTAGGTTTTCTCGGTGTTTGCCGGGCGTGCCGCGGTGATAACGGCGGCGGGAGAGATGAGACCATAAGGCTCTGTATAAGGTTTAACTTTTAGATGGCAAACTTCTAAATTGGTTGAGGTTATGCCGTCTAGTTATAAGGAAAAGTGTTTAAGATGGATACACAAAATATAAGAATTCGCCTGAAGGCTTTTGATCATCGTTTGCTTGATCTTTCTACCAAAGAGATTGTGCATACCGCCAAAAGAACAGGCGCCAATGTCAGAGGTCCGATCCCTCTGCCGACGAGAATCGAAAAGTTTACGATAAACCGTTCTCCGCACATTAATAAAAAGTCGCGTGAACAGTTTGAAATTCGTACTCATAAGAGACTCTTGGATATCGTAGATCCGACACCGCAAACGGTTGACGCTTTGATGAAGCTTGATTTGGCTGCCGGTGTTAATGTTGAAATTAAGTTATAATGTTAATGTTGGCTTAAGGTGTATTTTTTAAGTCAACCTATTAAGAAAAGGAAAAAATAATAATGCGTACAGGTCTGATTGCAAAAAAACTTGGAATGTCCCGCATTTTTGATGTTGACGGTACTCATGTGCCGGTTACGGTTTTGCAAGTTGACGGCTTGGAAGTTGTTGCAGTTAAAACTCA
>CALXUO010000010.1 GCA_944391695.1 uncultured Alphaproteobacteria bacterium | reverse complement strand
AGTTGCGGCGCAATTTGAGAGCGCATAATTTTCTTTAAGTTCATTATCTCAAAACTCCCCTCAAAAATTTTTGGTTAAAAAAAGACCACCTTTTTTAAGAGGCGGTCGGAGAGTTCGAAAATCATATTAGACAAAATGACTCTTCTAACCTTTAGGCCAAGGCCCTGAACATACGTTAAAAGCTCCCCGACCATAAAAAATATGCATCGGGGATATATTCTACCTCAAAACAAGGTATAACGATGCCATATCCCAGCACCGTGTCTAATAAGAGCTTTCGAAAGCTCCGAGCCCACGCAGGCTCTTAAAAGAAAAGATATTTTTTTATCCTCCCGCAGTCAAGCCTTTTTTGATAATTTATATCAGCATATCACTAAAAAAAGCTCCTTTAGGTAAGGAGCTTTGTCTTAATCAATATCCAGACCTTAGGCCGATTTGCTTTTTTTGCTTTTATCCACCAACATCAAATCAGGTTTGGCCGCCTCAGCCGGAATAGGGCCGCCCTGGCGGATACAATGCCCGTCAATATAAGCCCCAGGCTCAATGGCAATAGTGTTGTGTATGGCATCGCCCAAAAGTTTGGCCGATTTTGCCACAAACAAATTATCAACCAAGGCTTTTCCCTTCAATGTGCCGTAAAGCTGCAAATTATTGGCCGTAACCGCCCCAGACACACTACCTTTTACCCCAATTATCAATTCATCGCAGGCAACATCTCCCTCGACATGCCCGTCGACGTGAATAATCCCGTCGCTCATAATATCACCCTTAATTTTGGTGTTTTCGCTGACAATACTGGGAACCGGAGCTCCGGTTGTGCTTTTGCTTAAACGGCGAGCCAGTTTCAAATACAAAAGTCTTTTAAGTTTTTTCATAATTTTCCCCCTAGATAACCATTAAGAAATTTTAGCCTGCATCAAAGGCATCGGGTCAACTGCTTTTCCGCGATACAGTATCTCATAATGCAAATGCGGTCCAGTCGAACGTCCGGTAGAACCAACCTCGCCGACAGCATCATTAATTTCCAAATTCTCGCCTTCTTTCACATATATTTTATGCATATGAGCATATCTGGTCTTAAAACCGTTACCATGATCAACCTCAACAAAATTACCATATCCTTTGTTAGAGTGGGTAACTTTAACCACGCGCCCCCTAGCCATAACTTTGATTTTGTTTCCCTGTCGTGAGGCCAAATCAATCCCCTTATGTCTGGCCGACTTTTTATTAAACGGATCTTCTCTTACCCCAAATTTTGAACTTACCCAATAACTCCAAACAGGCTTGCCCAGGGGCACATATTTCACCACTTCGCGGTAGTATTCCAAATCATCAACCGCCTTATAAATACTGCTTATTTTGTCAATAATCAGCTCATCTTCCAATTCAATAGCCGATTCCGGAATAAAAGTTCCTCCCTTGGCCTCGCGTTTTTTGGAGTTGGCCAAAGGGTTGAAATAAAGTCCCTCCCGTCGCAAAGAAGAATTTACTTTGGTAAAAGCACTCTTAATTTTGCTAATTTCTTTGGAAGCAATAGCCTCAACTTTGCCAAACACTTCCAATTCGGCTTGTTTAATGTTTTGCACATCTTTTTCCAGCTCTTTTAATTGCTCGCGCAAAGCATCGCGTTCGGCGGCGGCCAAATCGCGTTGTAGCATAACCTCATTAATGTTAGCTTTGTCGCTTATGGTTTTATCATCGGCCCAATCTTTTTCTGATGTTATCTGTTTGATTTTATCTTCCACCACCATTGCCTGGCGTTTATATTTATCAATTTCCTTGCTTTTGTCATTATTCATGGAAGTAAGCACTTCATCAATATTTTTTTGAATAGCTACAAAATCACTCATTAAGTCGACATAAGCATCGCGAGTTTCCACCAGCTCCTGGTCTTTGTTAAGGATAATACGTCCCGAGCGGTTATACATATAATAAGAATAAGAGCTCCAAGCAGCCACAAGCAAAAATACGGCCAAAACAAGCATTTGCAACCGTGATGAAAATTTAAAAACCATAGCTTTTCCGGCACTTCTGAAAATAATTTCTTTCTCAGAAAAGAACGGTTTTTTGTCCGCATAATGCGGCGAATATTTTTTCTTAAGCTTTAACTTTGTCTTATATTTCATAAGCAACAAGCCCGTTATTTTAAACTCACATCTGTTTATAGCAGAATTTTTGCAAAAATAAACCTTTTTTTAACAACTTATCCAACACTCAAGCTAAGACATTGATTCTAAATAGATAAACCGCTTTAATTTTTATTTAGGTTGGGTCAAACAAAAAAAATCCGGATTAAATCCGGATTTTTAAGTGGTAGGGGTAGTCAGACTCGAACTGACACGGGATGAACCCACAAGATTTTGAGTCTAGCGCGTCTACCAGTTCCGCCATACCCCCACAAACAGAAAGCATTGATAATATATTATTTAACGATAGTCAATAACTTTTTTTGATAAAAACAAACTTTTTTAATATTATTCAGCCTTACCCGATAAACCGCGAGCAATATTCATATTTATGCTGATTAATATATCAAGCTTATTAGGCTCAGGGTGAGCGATAACATCAATCGTACGCTTAAAAATAAACGAAGCCAAATTAATAATATTTTGTTTTATCTCGACAGGTTGCGGACAATCATCTTCTTTCATGGCCGATGCCAAAACACTCCATAACTTGCGATTGCGTTCAAGAGCTTGCAACATTTCTTCCTTTGATTCGCCCCAATTTTCCTTAACCTTATTAAGTGCCGAGGCTGCCTTAATCAAAGCCCTTGTCTCAAGCTCGGCTTCACTCATGCCAGCCACTTCTGTTTGTGTATAACCACCGATGGTATCCATAAAATTTCCTCAAAATAAAAGATTTTTTAACTCTATACGGATATAATAATCCCTAAATTACTTAAAATATATTCAAACCCGGAGATAAAAGCAATCATGAAAAAAATACTGCTCACAGTTTTTATAAGTTTATTTTGTACTGTTCTATCCTACAAGGCTTTTGCTTTTGTCCGCTATGAGGAAAAACGCCCCAAACGAGTAACCGAACTTACAATGACCGGCTATATAAATTATGCACCTTTTGGATTTGTAGATAATCCCGAAGGTGTTGTTTATGGCAATTTTCATACGGTTTTTCAGCCGATGATTGATACTTTTGTTAAAGAATCCAATCTAAAAATGCACTATAATCTTAATAAGCCCACCGTTGATGATTTAGCTCAAAAAGTAAGGCAGGGCGAAATAGACTTTATGGTTGGAGCCTATTATCAGACAGAACTTTTTAAGGGATTAGAGTTAGTTTATCCGGCAGCATTAAGTAACCCGATAACGGTTTTTATGTTGCCCAACCGTATTAATGAAGTCAAATCAACTGATGATTTAAAAAAATTAAAAGGCGTACGCAATACCAATGAAATTTTTAGTGATTTTGTCGAGCGTAAAGTTGCAGAACTTAAGCCGATGGAAGTCGATTCTTCTTATCAAATGTTTGAAAAATTATTTAGAAAAGAAGCCGATTATATCATAACCAGTTATTACAACGGTATGTTTGAAGCCATAAAGCTTGGGATTCGTCATCAAATTGCTCCGGCCAAACAAACATTGTGGAATATTCCGATGTTTGTCGGGGTGTCCAAAACCTCACGCCACCGTGAGATGATATCACGCTATTTGACACGCTATCTCAATGATAAAAATAATTTGGAAATCCTGCAGCAGCATCTTCAAGAAATGATAAAACAATTTGAAAGCGATTATGCCGGTGTTGTTCCACCGACTTTTGGGCTTGATCAATCAGAAGATTCTGACAAGGAATCATCACCTTCTGCCGCGGTTTCCGAACCAAGTGTCGAGGTCGGAGAAACAAAGGCGGAAAACCAAGATAACACGCTTGACGGCAAATAAAAGAGATTATATATTCATTAGCACTATGGTTTTATTGGTTCATCATACGACATCGCCTTTTGCCCGCAAAATACGCCTGCAAATGAGCGAAAAAAAGATGCTCTTCATCTTAAAAGAAGAAGAGCCATGGAATTTATCCGCCGATTTATACAAGCTTAACCCGGCCGGGGAATTGCCGGTGTTTTTAAATGATGGCAATATTATAGTAGGGCATTATGCCATCTCCGAATATTTGGAGGAGATATCCCAAGAGGTGCCGCTTATTTTTGGCTCACCCAAACAAAAAGCCGAAATCAGACGTCTGATAGATTGGTTTGATAACAAATTTTATCGTGAAGTTTATCGCAACATCGTAACCGAAAAAGTTTATAAGCGTTTTGCCAAAGGATTAGCCCCTGATTCCAAAATCTTAAAGGTTGGGTTGAATAATATTGGCTATCACCTTGAATATATTGAATGGCTTTTGGACAAGCGGCAGTATCTGGCGGGCGACAATCTCTCTTTGGCAGATTTAACTGCGGCGGCACATTTCTCAATTATTGATTATCTTGGAGATGTTCCTTGGGATGAATTTTCCGCCAGTAAATTATGGTACTCTAAAATCAAGTCGCGTCCATCATTTAAGGACCTGCTAAAAGACTCTATCCGTGGCATTCTGCCTGCACGTAACTATACTAATTTGGATTTTTGATATGAAAAAATGGGTTCCTGTTTTTTGTTTGATATTGTGTTCTTGTTCGTATTTCACCGGCGGAACAGGACAAGTAGTTTATCACTGGGAGCGTACTCATACCGGGGTGGAAAAATTTTCCAGAGATCACGCAGAATGTCTGCTTGAATCCAAAGCCATCCAATTCATTCCGGATTTCAGTTCTTGGTTTTATACCGAAGAAAGCAAATTAAATACCAAAGCCGATTGGAACTCTGACCGCGGCATTTGGGCAACCTATGTTCCCTATCCTGGGGCGCAACCGTTGATAGTCAATTCTCGTTATGAAGACAACGATATGGACCCGCAAAAATATAGAGAATGTATGAAGAAAAAAGGCTATTGGTATCGGACCCACGATATTCCAGAAATTACCAACATCAACCTTTATAAGGTGCGCAATCCTCAGTTATCGCATCCGTTTGGTCGCCCTGACTACTATAATTAGCAGACAATCCTCCGCCAATTGCTTTGTAGAAGTTGATAATATCAACATAAAGCAAAGCATTGCTGTTTAGATATTCTTGCTCGGCAGATAGTTTGTTTTGTTCGGCGGTCAAAAGGTCGGAAAAATCAATTAGCCCGTTTTGATATTTAGTAAGGCTCAAATCCAATATTTCTTGCATGGCCTCCATACTGTCTTTGGCAGATAAGTTGCGTTGCTCTTCTTCCCAAAGGGATTTTTGGGCATTGCTGATATCGGCAATAGCTGTTAAGATAGCTGCCTGATAGGTTGCCAAAGCCTGTTTGGTTACCGATTTTTGCAAATTAACCTGATTTACAATCTCGCCCCAGTGCAACAGCGGCATATTAATGGCACCTGATAAGTTATACATATTATAATCCGGCCCAAATATCGGTGATAAAGTTTTATTTTGATAGCCCAAAAATCCGCTCAACGAAACCGAAGGAAACAAATTGGCAACTGCCTTGCCGATGAGGGCATTTTGGGCAATAAGTTTTTCTTCAGCCCCCCTGACATCGGGGCGGTTGCGAATAACATCGGCAGGAATATCATTAAGATTTTCCATATCAAAAGATGGTTTGTTATTTGGTATCGAGGATTTATTTTTTACAATATCATAAGGCGGTTTTCCGACCAAAACAGATAATGCGTTTTGATAAGCTTTTTCTTGGGTGCGAATTTGCGGCAATTGCATCTTGGTAGTGTCAAGAATTGATTGCGCTTGTTTATATGCCAAATCATCGGCCAAACCGGCCTCATATTGCGATTTTACGAGATCAAAAATTTCTTGCTGCATTTCAAGATTTTTTTCGGTTAGGGCAAGCATTTTTTCGGCCAAGCGCCAGTTGATGTAGTTTGAGGCGATTTCAGAGGTTAGGGATATTTTGACATTATCAAAATCAGCTGCCGCCGCTTTAAGCAAAGCCGCAGCGCTCTCGTTTAGGCGTCTTTGCCCGCCCCAAATATCAATCTCCCACGAGGCATCAGCTCCCAGCTGATAATATTCGCTTTTTATCGGAAATATTCCGGCCAAATTTTCATCACTTTTGTTATAGGAGCCTTGAGCATCGAACGAGGGCAAAAAACCGGCTCGGTCGATATAAAGTTGGTATCTGGCCTGGTGCATATTTTCAATTGCGGTTTTGATATTGGGGCTGTTTTCAAGAGCAGTCTTAACAAGCTCGTTTAAGTCTTCATCGCCAAATTCTTCATACCAATTGGGATTAATCTGCCATTTGGCATTTTTATTAAGGTTTAGATAAGAGGCAATTTGCTTTTCATTGGCAATTTCAGGCCTTTTATAATCAGGGCCGACACTACAAGCTGCACATAATAAAAGCAAAGCATTGCACAGGATAAATTTATTCATCTTTTTTCTCCTGTCCTAAAAGGGTGCCATTCTTTCAAGTGTTCAAACAAGGCAAACAGAGCAGGGATAAAGATGATACCGACAGCCGTTGCCGCAATCATGCCAAAAAACACCGATGAGCCGATAGCAATCTGGCTTGCAGCCCCGGCACCTGTGGCCACAATCATCGGGAACACACCCAAAATAAAGGTAAGCGCCGTCATTAACACCGCGCGGAATCTCTCGCCGGCACCTTTTTCGGCCGCCTCCAGGATAGAAGCACCATTGTCGCGGTATTCTTTGGTAAATTCCACAATCAAAATAGCATTTTTGGCCGCCAGTCCGATAAGCATGACCAGCCCCAGCTGAGAGTAAATACTTAAAGGCTCGCTCATGATATGCAGCCCGATTAATGCTCCCAAAATGGCAAACACGGTCGAAAACATCACCGCAAACGCCAGCATCCAGCTCTCATAAAGCGCCACCAAAAACAAATAACAAAACACCAAAGCCAACATAATTAAGATTATGGCAAGACCTCTAGTTTCAACCTCTTGCAGGCTCAAACCCGTCCAAGCAATTTTGTAGTCTTGGGGCAGAATTGTGGCAGCAATGTTTTTAACCGTATCAATCGCCGTTCCGCTGCTAACCCCTGTCGCCGATTGCGCCGTAATTGAGGCCGCGGTATAAAGATTGTAGCGATAAAGAGTTTTGGGTGAGATTTCGGTTTTGGTGGTAGCAAAATTGCGGATTCTTATAATACCGCCGTTGTCTGATTTAACATAAAGATCAAGCACGTTCTCAACATTTTTGCGGTACGGATAGTCGGCTTGGGCAATAACTTTGTTAACTTGTCCATCCAAGGTAATGTTGTTGATATAACTTGAGCCCAAATTGTTGTTTAGGACACTAAATAACGAGGCCACCGTAATACCGTAGCTTTCAAGCTTGGTTCGGTCGATATCAAGGAAAATATGTGGTGTATCTGCGGTGTAGGTGCTAAAGGCATAACTCAAGTCTGAAGATTTGTTGAGCTCATACAAAAATTTTTCCATCTGCTCAAAAAGTTGTAGTCCGGTAATGTTTCCGCTTGTGGCCAAAAGCTCAAATGATAGACCGTTGGCATTGCCGATACCAGGAATTGACGGCGGGGCAAAAAAGTCTATCTGCGCATCGGTATTCTCGGCATATTCGGCCATAAGTTTTTGGCTCAATGCTTCCATGGAAAGATTTTTGGCTTTGCGTTCGTTCCAATTTTCAAGCCCCACCACGCCAAGCGCCACATTTTCACCGCCGCCGCCAAGTATTGAATATCCGGCAACCGCTATAAAATATTTAACCCCTTTCATTGGCAAAATATTTTCTGCCATCTTGGCCAAAACATTGTTGGTTTGGTTGATGGTTGCGGTGTTGGCAAGTTGCACGTTGGCAAAGATAATTCCTTGATCTTCTTCCGGCAAAAACGAGTTTGGCGTAAGCCTGAAACCAATGGCGATTAAGAAAATTACCGCCACAATCGTCAAAGCGGTGGTTTTGAGGTTAGATGAGAAAAATGTTACGGATTTTAGGTATCTTTGCCGTCCTGCTTCAACCAATTCATCAAATTTTTTGAAAAATCCGCGCGGCTCGGTTTGCTTGTTTTCTTGTAAAAATATAGAGCATAACGACGGGCTTAAGGTTAAAGCATTAATGGCCGAAAATACTACCGATGTTGCAATGGTAACGGCAAATTGCTGATATATTTTGCCGGTAATACCAGCCATCAAAGCCACCGGAATAAAAATAGATAATAAGACAAAAGTCGTTGCCACAATGGCGCTGCCGATTTGTTGCATGGCTTTGATTGAAGCTGCTTTGGCATCCAAATGCTCGTTTGCCATCAAATATTCCACACGTTCCACCACAATAATGGCATCATCAACCACCAAACCGATTGCCAAAATCATGGCAAACAAAGTCAAAATATTGATATCAAATCCCAAAACGTAAATTACCGCAAAAGTAGCAATCAAAGACACCGGAATAGTGATGAGCGGAATAATGGTGGTGCGAATTTTTTGTAAGAAAACATAGGTAACCAATACTACCAAAGAAAAAGTAATAAACAAAGTGTCGATGATGTTGGCGATTGAGGCACGCACAAATTCGGTTGAATCATAAGCCACACCAAGCTCAATATCTTTAGGAAATGTTTTGTTTAAGGTTTCAATTTCTTTTCTGACATCATTCATAATATCAAGCGAATTGGAGTTTGGCGTCTGGCTCAAGGCGATAATAACCGCCGGCGAATTATCAAAATGCGAAACCACGTTGTAGCTGTCGGCCCCTATTTCAACCCTAGCCACATCTTTTAGGCGGATGATGCCTCCGTTTTGCGATGTTGCGACCACAATATTTTCAAAATCATCCACCGTACTCAAAAGCCCCTTGGCCGTCAAAGCCACCACAATCGGATTGTCTTGAGGGCTTGGCGCCGAGCCGACCGCCCCGATGGAGGCTTGGGCGTTTTGCGAGGCAACCGCGTTGATAACATCATTACTGCTCATGCCAAGCGCGGTAATTTTGGCCGGATTAAGCCAAATCCGCATTGAGTATTGCGGACCATAAATATCGGCACTACCCATCCCGTTGATGCGAAGCAAGGGGTTTTGCACGTTGTTGTAGGCAAAGTTTGACAGATATAAGCCGTCATAGGTATTATCAGGCGAACGCAACACCAGCATTGCCAACATGTTTGACATCTGCGAGGTAATATCTATGCCTTGCTTGTTTACAATCTCTGGCAATTGCGAGTTAACCTGTTGCAACCTGTTTTGCACCTTAACCCGCGCCATATCCGGATCAGTCCCGATATTAAAGGTGATGGTAAGATTGTATGATCCGTTATCATCAGAGGTAGATGACATATAAAGCATGTCTTCCACTCCGTTGACGGCGTTTTCGATCGGGATTGCCACCGTATCAACCAACACCTGGGCCGAGGCACCGGGGTATGTTGCCTTAACCACAATCTGCGGCGGGGTAATGCTTGGGTATTGAGATATTGGCAAAACAACAATTGCCAAAACCCCCAGCAACACCAAAACAATGGAGACAACACCGGCAAACCGCGGGCGATCAATAAAATACTCGGAAAACATTATTTTTCCTCCGCTTGGGGTTTGACAACATTTAGTTTCAGGTTTGTTCCTTGAGCAATCCGCCCGAGCTTGTCAATTATCAAATATTCGTCTTTGCCGAATTGGGTGTCGGTAACATAAAAATCGCCGAGATAGCCAATGATGTTAAAAGGTGTTTTTTTGATTTTGCCGTTTTGAATAGTGTTGACAAAAGCGCCGTCAACATTAAGTGTGGCATAGTTTTGGCGGATAAGATAAACATTGCTAAGTTTTCTTCCCACCAATACGTCGACATAAGAGTTGGCCAAAAGCTGGCGGTTGGGGTTTGCAAAATCGGCAAACACCGAAACTGAATCGGTATTTTTTACGACCTGATTGTCGGCAAAGGCAAATTTGCCTGGCAGGGGATAGATATCACCGCTGGCAAGTTTCAAGCTGATTGTTTCGCCGTTAAACAAGTTGCCGTCAGGGTTCTTCTTAATTTCGGTAAGATATTCTTTGTCTGATATGGCAAACACAACTCTGATGGGGTCAAATTGAATAATACTGAGCAAAGGCTCACTCCCCGGCGCCACATAATTGCCTTTGGTAAGGTTGACATTGCCGATAATCCCCGCAATCGGCGCCTGCAAGACGGTATAATCCAACATAGTCTTGGCTTTTTGTTCATTGGCTTTTGCTTGGTTAAGTGTCGCCTGGCTTGCCAAGAATTGGGCTTTTGCTTGGTCAAGAGAGGATGCCGAGATTGCCTTTTCACCGGCTTTTTTCATACGGTTATAATAGGTTTTTGCATTGGTAAAATCAGCTTTCGCCTGGGAGACGGCGGCTTTGGCGGCATCAAGCTCGGCTTTGTATTCGCGTTGGTCAATCAAGACCAGATTATCGCCGATTGCAACTTTTTGTCCGCCTTCGGCCCACACTTCGTCAATATAGCCCGAGACATTAGGCACCAGCTCAACCGATTTTATGGGGGTAATATATCCGGTATAGCGATTGGAGATATCAACATTTTGCTTTTTTAATTCCATTACATTAAGGGTAAGAATTTTTTCTTTTTTTGCATTGTCAGAAGCGGAATAAGCCGTGCCAAAAGACAAAACCGCCAAAACAATGGTTGCCGCAACAATATATTTATTAGAGACAAGCCGCATTTTTTTATTCCTGTTTTATATAAGTTTTTATTAAACTTAAATAAGCTTGAAAGGAGATTATACAATAGTTGCAAAAAATATTTTATCGCGAAATGCGAAAATCAAGCAAAATCAATGTGTTGACAAATGGTAAGATAATACCGTTAACTAATATATTGAAAAATATAGAAATTTTTTTGTTGACATTAATATTTATTTCGATATATTGGCAACGAATTTTATTTATAACCTAAAAGGGAAGATCAATGAGCACATATGCAACAAAACCCTCAGATATTGAGAGAAAATGGTATGTAGTTGATGCCGAGGGCGTAGTTTTGGGTCGTTTATCGGCCGAGATAGCCAAGATTTTGCGCGGCAAACACAAACCAAACTTTGTTCCCAACATTGATTGCGGCGACTATGTCGTAGTAATCAATGCCGACAAAGTAAAATTAACCGGCAACAAACTGTCTGCCAAGAAATATTTCAAACACACCGGCTGGGCCGGCGGCATCAAAGAGACGACAGCCGAGAAGGTTTTGAGCGGTCGTTTTCCGGAAAGAGTGATTATCAAAGCTGTTGAGCGCATGATTTCGCGCAATCCGATGGGCCGTCAGCAAATGACCAAACTTAAGGTTTATGCAGGTTCTGAGCATCCGCACACAGCCCAAAACCCTGAAGTTTTGGACATTGCCTCAAAGAATTCTAAGAACAAAAGGAGCAGATAACCATGGCTGAGAAAATAGAATCATTACAAGACATCAAAAAAGCGGCCAAGGTCGAGGCTGGCTCGGAGGCTGTTGTTCGCAAGGCCAAAAAGGACAAACAAGGTCGCGCCTATGCTACCGGCAAGAGAAAAGACGCTGTTGCCCGTGTATGGATTAAGGCCGGCAAGGGCAACATTACCATCAACGATAAATCGATTGACCAGTATTTTGCTCGTCCGGTATTAAAGATGATTATCAACCAACCGTTTGAGGTTGCCAATCGTGTAAATGAGTTTGATGTAATCTGCACGGTAAAAGGCGGTGGCTTGTCAGGCCAAGCCGGTGCCATCAAACACGGTATTTCCAAGGCTTTGAACGAGTACGAGCCGGAATTGCGTGATTGCTTGAAAAAGGCTGGTTTCTTAACTCGCGATGACAGAACAGTAGAGCGTAAGAAATACGGTCGCGCCAAAGCCCGTCGTTCTTACCAATTCTCCAAACGTTAATTGGTATCAAGGGATATCAAAATTGTTTCAAACAGGTCGCAAAGAATTGCGACCTGTTTTGGTATCAAATTTAGTTTGCTTGACTTTGGGGCATTATTAAATTAGAAGGTTATTTTAAGGAGAGAGGATATGTCAATAGAAAGTGTCAGAGCATATTTTAAGGGTTTAGGTTTGGATGGAAAAATACTTGAATTTCCCGTTTCGAGTGCCACGGTTGATTTGGCGGCTAAAGCTCTGGGTTGTGTTGCCGGTCGCATAGCCAAAACCTTGTCTTTTAGTTGCAATGGTGATATTTTGCTTTTGGTAGTGGCCGGAGATTGCAAGATTGACAATGCCAAGTACAAACAAATGTTTCATGCCAAGGCCAAAATGCTCACTCCGCAAGAGGCCTTGGATTTTACCGGACACGAGGTTGGCGGTGTCTGTCCTTTTGCCATACCCGAGGGGGTAAAAATATATCTTGATGTTTCACTAAAACGTTTTTCGACGGTATTTCCGGCATGCGGAAGCTCCAACAGCGCCATAGAACTAAGCCCCGAAGATCTGGCGCGCTATACTTCAAATAGAGGCTGGGTAGATGTCTGCAAGCTCAAAGAAGATAAATTTTAATTTTGGCAAAGAAACAAGCTGATTTTTTATGGATAAGCGCAAAGGAGTACAAAATTTGCACTTTTTTGTCCAAAAATATATTGAAAATAAATAAAATTTGATTATAATCAATCTTGTAAGATTATTGTCGAAAAAATAGCCGATCAAATCCCCAGCGGTATTTGGAAAGCTATGGTAAGAGACAAAAAAGAATTTGCCTATTACACCAAACAGGAGATAATCAAAGGTGTCATATCGCAAAAATTAGCAATGAGCATTTTATTGCTAATGATTGAAAAAGGATACACTTTTTCCAATGAAGATATGAAACTTTTGTCTGGCAGTAATATTGAATGTATTATTGTCAGTTATCGGATGAAAAAACAGCCCCTCTTGTAAAAAGAAAGAGGAGCTGTTTTTTTTGTTGCAAATAAAGAAAATTTAACTATAATCCGAAGCTATCAAAAATAAGCATATGTTTAACAATTAAAATTATTTATTATGAAAAAGTTATCTCAAGAACAAATGGCAGCTTTAAGAGAAAAGATTGCCAAAAAGGGTATAAGCCCATTAGCCGCTGTGGCTCTCGAAGGTATATCAGAGGCCGACATCAAAAAAGCCATAGAAGCCAAAGCAGATATCTCTGAGTATTCGTTGGAGCTGGTGATGAAAGTAATCTTGGGCGAATTTTCGGCCGATATTCTCTTTTCACTATTCAAGAAAGGATGTGAACTGTATCACGATACAGATTGCCTCATTGCAATAGGTATCGTCAATCACAAATTGCCGGAGAACCTTATCTACACAATAATCGACAGCGGTTATTGTTTGGCTGAAGATGCTGATTTCATACTCATAAGGGAAACCATAAGCGGCAGATTGCCGGAGAAAGTTATCCGCTATATGTTGGAGAAGAAGTATGAGTTTTCCGCCCCGGGCTGGGAAGCAATATTTGAATCCGGCATTGACTTTATGGTCGATGCCTACATCAAAGAATTTTACCCTGATGTTAAGATCTAGGGTATAAGACCAAGAAAAACAGCCCCTCTTGTAAAAAGAAAGAGGAGCTGTTTTTTTCAGTAACTTCCGTCATTGCCGAATTTTTCGCGCCATTTGTGCATAATAGCAACTGCTTCATCACGACATTCTTTGATGGGCGTTGCAAAAACTGCAGGTTTTAAGAGTTCGTATAATTCATCGTCCTTAAATCCGATATCGGCGGCATCTTTTCTGGTTGCGGCAAAAAATATTTTGGATATATTGGCCCATTTTGCTGTCATCAAGCACATCGGGCATGGCTCGCAGCTGGTATAGAGGGTGCAACCGGTTAAATCCCAAGTTTTTAATTTTTGTCCGGCAGCCCTAATTGCTTGTACTTCGCCATGAGCCGAGGGGTCGTGGTTAGCCAACACATGATTATACCCGCCGGCTATAAAATTTCCTTCATTATCATAAATAACCGCGCCGAACGGTCCGCCGTCGGGGATATTGCCACATTCAAGCGATGATGCAGATAATTTAATTGCCTCTTGCATAGCTTTGATATCAAAATCGTTATATTTTTGATTCATCTTTTATCCTTCCATATTTTCAGAGCAAAGATAACCTAAAATTTTGCCGCTGTAAACCATTTTAACTACCCACAAGCATTGAAAAATTGCTTAAAAGGCTGGATTTTTTAAATAATATGTATATTCTAAAAAGCAAAATGTTTTAATTTTGGGAGCTTTATTATGCATCTACGTTATTTATTAATAATTCTTTTGGCATCTGTAATGATGGTATCTGCCTGCAAGGAAGATGGCAAGGTAAAGCCGCAAACTCAAGAGGCAAAACTGCCGCAAGTTCCGGTTATTGAATTAAAATCCGAGGATATACCGCTTAGTTTTGAGTTTTCGGCTCGTACTCAGGGGTATAAAGAGACACAGGTTAGGGCCAGAGTTGGCGGAATTTTACTAAAACGCAACTATGTTGAGGGCTCACAGGTTGAAGAGGGCAGTGTTTTGTTTGAGATAGACCCAGCACCTTACGAGGTTGCGCTAAAACAAGCCCAAGCGCAGCTTGCTCAAGCCAAAGCCCAGCTAAGTAGTGCCGAGACCCAATGGCACCGTACCGAAAAGCTTTTCAAAGAAGGCTATGCCAGTGAAAAAACGCGTGACGAGGCCCGCTCCAATCGCGATTCGCTTTTGGCTTCTGTGCAATTGGCAGAAGCAGCGGTCGATTCGGCTCAACTCAATCTTGACTACACCAAGGTTACAGCTCCCATCAGCGGCATCACAAGTCTGGGTGCTCAGTCCGAAGGATCGTTGATTTCAACGACAGGAGAATCTAGCCTGCTCACCAGCATCACGCAGATAGATCCGATTTATGTTATTTTTTCTGCCACCGAGGGTGAGATTTTATCTCTAACCAACATGACCGAGCGTGGTTTGATTAAAAATCCGGATCGAGGCAAAGATATTTTTGCCAAACTCAAATTAGGCGATGGCAGTATTTATAACGAAGATGGCAAGATTAACTTCATTAATCCGACCATCGATGAGGCAACCGGCACGATTAAATTGCGTGCGGTATTCCCCAATCCCGAGGGCAAAATTCGCCCCGGCCAGTTTGTAAGGCTGATTATGGAAGGTTTGGTCAGACTTAACGCGCTTGTTTTGCCGCAAGAGGCGGTTATGCAAGGTGCCAACGGTTCATTTGTATATCGTGTCAATAGCCAAGGTGTTATTGAAATGGTTTCGGTTCAAACCGGTCTTACCACACCAAACGGCGAGTGGATTATTGACGAGGGTCTAAATCCTGGTGATAAAGTTATTTATGCCGGGCTTTTGAAACTTCGTCCCGGCATGAAAGTAAGCCCGGTTGCAGCTCAAGCAGCCGAGCCCAATGTTCCAACTCAAGCCCAATAGTTAAGGAAATACCATGTTTTCAAAGTTTTTTATCGAAAGGCCGATTTTTGCGACCGTTATCTCGTTGGTTATATTATTAGCCGGCCTTGTATCAATGAAGGTTCTATCGGTTGAGCAATACCCCAACATTGTCCCGACCGAGATTCAGATTTCGGCTGTTTATCCCGGTGCCACGGCCGAGGTTTTGGCCGATACGGTAGCCGCCCCCATCGAGCAAGAGCTAAATGGCGTCAACAACATGATTTATATGTATTCAACCGCCACCTCCAGCGGCTATTTGACCATCGGCGTGGTATTTGATATTGGCACCGATCCTGATCAAGCCACCATTGATGTTAACAACAAGGTACAGATGGCCACCTCCAAACTGCCAAGTGAGGTTACCAAGCAAGGTATTACGGTTGAGCAAAAATCAAACTCCATTTTGCAAATTGTAACCATGCGTTCAACCTCGCCAAAATATGACACAGTCTATGTATCTAACTATGCTCTGCTTAATGTTTTGGATGAGATAAAAAGGATTAAAGGTGTCGGAAGTGCTTCGCTTTTTGCCTCGCAAGACTATTCAATGCGTATTTGGCTAAGCCCCGATAAATTGGCTGATTATAGTTTGACACCGCAAGATGTAATTTCGGCCATTCAAGAGCAAAACTCCCAATTTGCCGCCGGCCAGTTTGGTCAGCAGCCAATGGATGAATATCAGCCCTATACCTATTCGGTCAACACCAAAGGGCGTTTGATAGATGCCGAAGAGTTTGGCAACATTATCCTAAAATCTGATTCTTTGGGTGGAATTTTAAGGTTAAAAGATGTGGCCAGGATTGAGCTTGGCGCGCAAGATTACAGTGTTACTTCAACTTTTAACGGCGAGCCGGCAGTTGCATTTGCCATCTATTTGCAGCCCGGTGCCAATGCCATAGATACCGCCAACATGATTAAATCCAAAATGGCCGAGCTGTCAAAGAACTTTCCTGATGGCATAACCTATGAAATACCTTATGACACCACGATTTTCGTTGAAGATTCGATAAAAGAGGTTATTCACACCTTTTTCGAGGCGGTTATTTTGGTAATTGCGGTTGTTTATTTGTTTTTGCAAAACATCCGCGCCACGGTTATACCGATTTTGGCGGTTCCGGTGTCAATTATCGGGGCTTTTGCCGGAATGTATATTTTGGGCTTTTCCATCAATTTGCTGACTTTGTTTGGTTTAATTTTGGCCATTGGTATTGTGGTTGACGATGCAATTATCGTGCTGGAAAACGTTGAGCGCCTGATGCAAGAAAAAGGTCTAAGCCCCAAAGAGGCGGCTATTGAGGCAATGAGGGAGGTTTCAGGTCCGGTTGTTGCGGTAGCACTTGTTTTGTCATCGGTATTTTTACCGATTGCGTTTTTAGGCGGCATGACGGGCGTTATGTACAAGCAATTCTCGGTAACGATTGCGGTTTCGGTTTTGATATCGGCTCTTGTGGCCTTGAGCTTGACGCCGTCGTTGTGCGCTTTGATAATCAAAAAAGAGCATAAAGAGCCAAAGGGATTTTTCAAGTGGTTTAATATCTTTTTTGATAAAGTCACCAATTGGTACCTAAGTGGGGTTAAGTTCTTTTTATCTCATCGCAAGACGGCCCTTTTGGGATTTGCTGGTGTGATAGCGGCAATAATTATGTTGTTTAAGGTTGTCCCCGGCGGTCTTGTCCCCAATGAGGACTTGGGCAATTTGCTTATGGCCTATAGCATGCCCGAGGCATCATCGCTGCCAAGAACCGAGAAGTTTACCGCCGCGGTTGGTGAGAAGATAGAGGAAAACCCCAATGTTGAGGATGTGTTGACCATTAATGGCTATAACATGCTTTCATCAAGCCAAAATAGCTATTCGGCGATTAGTTTTATAACATTGACTGATTGGGCCCAAAGACCCAAATACGACCAGTCAGCGGCCTACTTGGCACAAGAATTTACCAAGATAGGCATGAGCCAGCCCTCAGGTATCGGCTATGCATTTTCGATGCCGCCGATTATGGGAATGAGTACATCGGGTGGTTTTGAAGGCTATGTTCAAAACCGTGCCGGCAAGACATCACAAGAGCTGATGCAAAAAACACAAGAGTTTGTTTCTGCCGCCAACAAACGTCCTGAATTGAGCAATGTAAGAACAACTTTTTCGGTCAGTACACCACAATATCGGATTGATTTGGATAGGGAAAAGGCCCGCAGCATGAATGTTTCGATTAATTCGGTCTATTCGGTAATGCAGGCCACCTTTGGCAGTTTGTATGTCAATGACTTTACCTACATGGGGCGCAATTTCAGGGTTACGGTTCAGTCCGAGGCCAAATTCCGCCGCACGCCAGCTGATTTGCGCTATGTTTATGTCAAATCCAATACCGGCGAGCTGATACCGTTGTCGGCTTTGGTTACGGTAGAAAGGGTTACCGGACCGGAGTTGATTAACCGCTTTAACATTTTCCCGGCGGCCAAAGTTATGGGTGATCCGGCAGCAGGCTATTCATCAGGTCAGGCAATATCTGCGATGGAAGAAGTGGCCAACGAGGTTTTGGGCTCAGATTACAGTCTGGCTTGGGTAGGCTCGGCCTATCAGGAAAAACTAACCGGCGGTGCTTCAACTCAGGCGTTTGTTTTCGGGTTGATAATGATTTTCTTGATTTTGTCGGCGCAGTACGAAAAATGGTCATTGCCGATTGTGGTTATTTTGTCGGTTCCGTTTGCGGTTTTGGGCGCTTTGTTGGCAACCTGGCTGCGCGGTACGGAAAATGACTTATATTTCCAGGTTGGTCTGGTAACATTGATTGGTTTGGCAGCCAAAAACGCCATTTTGATTGTTGAATTTGCCGTTGTCAAGGTAGAGGAGGGCTTTAGCTATGCCGAGGCAGCCGTAGAGGCGGCAAAACTAAGGTTTAGGCCGATTGTTATGACCTCGCTGGCATTTACCTTTGGTGTATTGCCTTTGGCCATTTCAACCGGTGCCGGTGCGGCGAGCAGGCACTCCATCGGAACCGGCATGGTTGGCGGAATGATATTGTCAACCTTTGTTGCCACATTGTTTGTGCCGATGATGTTTGCCATCATAGGCGAGATGTTTGACAAGAACAAGAAACAAGCCAAATAAAAATAAGAAAAAGCCCTCAAGCGACAAGCCGAGGGCTTTTTTTTGTTGCGTGGTTGACAGTTTTATGTTATAACTAAACCACAAAATTAAAACTTAGAAATTATGAAAAAGATATTATTAGGATTAGCGCTCATTTTAACGATGTTAAGTTTGAGCGGATGTTCGGCATTAGTTAATTTTTTAAACACCACAGACCGAACATTACAAGATTTTGACCGTCTGTTACAAAATGGAGAGGGTTGTTATCGCAAACTGCAGCGTACTTTTGGCTGTGAGCAAACAAATCAAGATACCACAGCGGTTGAAAAGGCAGATTATTACTACTACACGGCAAGACCTTAAAAACAGGTTTTGCCGTTTTTTTTGTTTTTGTTCACAGTTTTGGCACACATTTTGCATATATTCTCACAAATTAACTGTGTTTAATTTGGGGAACAGGTAAAATGAAATTTGCTAAGGCATTGAAAATAGTTGGTTTTATTGCGATAGCTTTGTCGTCTACGGCATTTGCCGATAAGGCATTTGCGGTTTCGCGCATAAAAGATATTGCCGATTTTGAAGGTGTCAGGGACAACCAGTTGGTAGGTTATGGCTTAGTGGTTGGTCTAAACGGCACCGGCGATAACATCAAATCGGTAGATTTTGCCAAAGAGAGTTTGATTTCGATGTTGGATATGGTAGGTGTTAACGCCCGCGACGGTCAGATTAAGGCTAAAAACGTTGCCGCGGTGATGGTAACGGCCAACTTGCCGGCATTTGCCCGCCAAGGCTCGCGTATTGATGTAAACGTATCGGCTTTAGGCGATGCCAAAAATTTGCAAGGCGGCACCTTGATTGCCACCCCCTTAAAAGGTGCTGACGGCGATGTTTATGCGGTTGCCCAAGGTACAATTGCCACCGGCGCGGTTGCAGGCAACAGTAATACATCGGGCTCATCGGTTGTCAAAGGAGTGCCGACAGCCGGTCGTATCGCGAGCGGTGCGATTATCGAAAAAGAGATTCCTTTTGCTCTGGATAGTCTAAACAGTATAAACATTGCGTTGCGCAATCCTGATTTTACCACTTCGCGTCGGATTGCCGGTGCCATTAATGCGATGCTTGGTACCACGGCGGCCAAAGCGCTTGATCCGGGTACGGTAGAATTGGATGTTCCGCTTGAATATCAGGATAATATTGTTGATTTAATGACCAAGGTTGAGCAGTTGCAGGTTCAGCCCGATCAGGCAGCCAAAGTTGTGGTTGACGAAAGTTCTGGCATTGTGGTTATCGGCAAAGATGTAAAAATTAACCGTTTGGCTATAGCTCAAGGCAATTTAACCATCAAAATAACCGATATTCCGATTATTTCGCAGCCCGAGCCGTTTACTTTGGGCGAGCCGGTGGTTGTCAACACCTCTATCATAGATATTGAGGAAGACACCGAGACCAAGATGCAGGTTTTGGACACCGGAATTAATTTGCAAGAGTTGGTTGACGGGCTTAATGCTCTGGGTGTAACGCCGCGTGATTTGATAGGTATTTTACAGGCGATTAAAGCCAGTGGTGCTCTGCAGGCCGAGATAGAGGTTATTTAAGGGGAGAAGGAAGATGGAAAGCGCTGTTGCACTAAATAATTTACATTCTCTTCCGACAGGTAAGTTGTCGTCATTGAGTTCATCGGACAAGGCAAAAGTTGAAGAGGCAGCTCAGGATTTTGAAGCATTTTTCTTAACCCGCATGATGGAAAGCATGTTTGAAGGCGTATCAACCGACGGCATGTTTGGCGGAGGAGAGGCCGAAAAGATATATCGCTCGCTTCTTCTGGACGAATATGGCAAAGAGATGGCCAAATTAGGCACCATAGGGGTTAAAGATTATGTAATGGATGCGGTTTTGAAGCTTCAGGAAGCGGCATCAAATCAGGTTGAATTATAAACAAACAGGAGGCAGTCATGGCAGAATTGCAGGAAAAAGACATTTTAGAAAAAATAGATCTGATGAAACAAATTGTTTCAGGGTTTACAGATGTTATAACAAAAGAGAACGAAGCTTTGCAAAAAGGCGATATTCAAGGGATTAAAGCCTTATATGAGCAAAAGATAAAAACGGTTGCGGCCTATCGTTCGGCCAGTGCGTTTTTTATCAAAAATCGCGAAGCAATAGCTGCTTTCTCAGGAGATGAGAAAGATGAATTAAGGGCATTGTCGGCCGAGCTCAACAAGGTTTTGCGCACCAACGAGCTTTTATTAAAGACCAGAATGGAAGCCGGTAAAAAGGTTATGGATACCATAATCAACATAGCCAAAAACACCAACAAATCCAATGCGACCTCTTATGGTTCGCACGGCACCTATACGCCGCTTGACAACAATCGCAATGCGTTGGCGTTTAACCGGACATTGTAGAGGAGAAAAGAGATGGCACTATTAAGCAGTATATCAAGTTCCTTGTCAGGAATGAAAGTTGCTCAGTCTCAGTTAGAGATTGTAAGCAACAACATTGCCAATGTTGACACCAAAGGTTATACACGCAAAACCGCCTCACAATCGGCGAATGTGGTTGCCGGCAGCACCATGGGTGTAAAGATGGGCAACATTAAACGGACGGTAGATGAGGGTTTGTTAAAAAGCTTTTTATCATCCAATGCGGCCACATCTTCGTTATCGACGCAGTATGATTATTTGAGCCGATTGGACAATCTGATGGGTACCACCGCCGCCGGCAATTCGATAGCCTCCAATGTAAGTTCTCTGCAGAGTGCGTTTGAGACATTTTCGACCAACGTTACCTCGGCGGCATCACGCTATTCGCTTTTGAGTGAGGCCAAAAATTTAACCAATCAGCTAAATTACTTATCGAGCAATATTCAAACTCTTCGCGGTGATGCCGATATGGAGATCAACGATGCTGTAGCCAATATCAATTCTTTATTGCAAAGCATTAAGGCGTTAAATACCGACATTGTTAAATATAATGTTCTCAACCGCGACGGGGTTGCCAATTTGCAAGACCAAAGGGACGAGGCTCTAAGAGATTTAAGTGAATATCTTGATATCACTTACTATACCAGAGACAACGGCGAGGCCGTTATTCAAACATCATCTGGCGTGATGTTGCTTGACAATGAGGTGCATGAGCTCTCTCACGCTGCTTTGGCGCAAGTTGGAGCAGACAACAGTTATGATACCGGCAATATTCAGGGTATATATGTTGATGGTG
>CALXUO010000009.1 GCA_944391695.1 uncultured Alphaproteobacteria bacterium | reverse complement strand
GGGGGTTCTATAACAGCTACAAACCTTACGGTTTGACCACGCTCGTTGGCGTGGAGCGGTGTTGTTCCAACACCTTGGCATTCAGCCCCGAGTAAACTCGGGGTTTTCTGTAAGGCAACTAATAAAGCCCTCAATCGAGGGCCTGTTTTTTATCCTAACTTTTGCTTTAGTATCTGGTTGACCATACCGGGGTTGGCCTTGCCCGAGCTTTGCTTCATTACCTGGCCAACAAACCAACCAAGCAGATTGGTCTTGCCGGCCTTGTAAGCTGCAACATTGTCCGGATTTGAGGCAATAACTTCATCAACAATTTTCTCAATGGCCGAAGTATCGGTTACCTGCCTTAGGCCTTTTTCTTCAACAATCACCTCCGGGGCTTTGCCGGTCTCGGCCATTATGGCAAAGACATCTTTGGCGGTTTTGCCATTGATTACGTTTTGCGTGATAAGCTCAACCAATTTACCCAAATTTTCGGCCGAAATCGGAGATTCTTCCAAACTAAGTTTCTTCTCGTTTAACATGGCAAAAAAATCACCCATCAGCCAATTGGCAACTTTTTTGGCATCGTGACCTTGAGCTGCGCGCTCAAAAAACTCAGCCATTTCTTTATTCTCGCAAATAACCGAAGCGTCATAAGCTGTCAGGCCCAACTCTTTGACAAAGCGCTCTTTCTTGGCATCGGGCAACTCTACCAGATTGGTTTTGATATCTTCTATAAACTCATCGCTTAAAACCAACGGCGGCAAATCTGGCTCGGGGAAATAGCGGTAGTCGTCAGAAAACTCCTTAAACCGCAAAAACTTAGTTTGGCCGGTTGTCTGATTAAACTGGCAGGTTTGCTGTTGCATGGTGCCGCCGGATTCATATAACTCAACTTGGCGTCTGGCCTCAAAATCGATTGCCTGCATGGCAAATTTGACCGAATTGACATTCTTGACCTCGGCTCGAGGTCTTAGTTCCTGACTTCCTAAAGGACGCACCGAGATACTGGCATCGCAACGCATTGAGCCTTCGTCCATGTTGCCATCGCAAGTACCCAAATACCTTACAATCGAGCGGAGTTTGCGCAAAAATGCACCCGCCTCTTCGGGGGAGCGAAAATCAGGCTTGGTTACAATTTCCATTAAGCCGACACCAGAACGATTGAGGTCTATAAATGTTTTGGTGGGAGATATATCATGTATTGATTTGGCTGCGTCTTGCTCAATATGAAGTCTTTCAATACCGATGTTTTTGCTTGAACCGTCCTCAAGCTCAATTTTTACAAATCCCTCACCCACTATAGGATATTGAAACTGGGTTATCTGATAGCCTTGCGGCAGATCGGCATAAAAATAATTTTTGCGGGCAAAGGCCGAATATTTGTTTATTTTGGCATTGAGGCCAAGACCTGTTTTGACTGCCTGGCGCACGCACTCCTCGTTTAGGGTTGGCAGCATTCCGGGCATGCCGGCATCAACAAACGAAACATTTTGATTGACATCTGATCCATAGTGGGTGGATGCACCGGAAAATATCTTGGATTGGGAAATAATCTGACAATGTATCTCAAGTCCGCAAACGACTTCCCAATCGGCTGTCTTTCCTTTTATTATCATACCGCTCATCCTACTTTACTCCCCTAAAACAAGCCTCTTTTTCCAAAACAGATGAAGCCTTAAACACACTCTCTTCATCAAAAGCACGACCGATAAGCTGCATTCCCAGCGGCAGTCCTTGAGAATTGAGCCCAATCGGCAAACTCAATGCCGGAAGACCAGCCAAAGAAATTGACACGGTGAAGATATCATTAAGCCACATATTAATCGGATTTTGCTGCATTGTCTTATCACCTACGGCAAAGGCTGCAGTCGGAGTAGTCGGTGTTAAAATAACATCACACTTCTTGAAAGCATCTATAAAATCTTGGCGTATAAGACGGCGAACTTTTTGCGCTTTGATATAATAGGCATCATAATAGCCGGCCGACAAAACATAGGTGCCAATCATGATGCGACGTTTTACCTCGCGCCCAAAACCTGCCGTGCGCGAATTAACATACATCTCATCTAGTGTATCACCGTTAACCCGATTGCCATAGCGAAGTCCGTCATAGCGCGCCAAATTACTTGAGGCCTCGGCCGGGGCAATAATATAGTAAACCGCCAGAGCATATTTGGTATGAGGCAGCGAAACTTCAACTATCTCAGCACCTTGCTCTTTCAGAATTTGGGCAGCTTTATCCCAATAGCCGGCAATTTCTTGGTTTAGCCCGTCAACCCGATATTCTTTAGGGATTCCAATACGCATTCCCTTGATGTTTTGACCAAGAACTTTGCTAAATTCCGGAACCATAATTTTGGATGAAGTAGAATCTTTGCTGTCGTGGCCGGACATAACCTCAAGCATAAGAGCGCAATCTTCAACTGTTTTGGCAATCGGGCCTGCCTGATCCAATGAGGAGGCAAAAGCAATTATGCCATAGCGCGAGCAACGTCCGTAGGTGGGCTTAATTCCGGTTACGCCGCAAAAAGATGACGGCTGGCGAATCGAGCCACCGGTATCCGTACCTGTTGCGGCAGCACACATATCGGCCGCAACCGCTGCCGCCGAACCACCTGATGATCCACCGGGAACGAGCGGCGTAGCTTTGCTCCACGGATTGGTGACCGGACCAAAAATCGAGGTCTCATTACTGCCGCCCATGGCAAACTCATCCATATTAAGTTTGCCTAAAAAATTGGCACCGGCAGAAAGTAATTTTGCGGTTACCGTTGACTCATAGGGCGGAACAAAACCTTTTAAGATTTGCGAACAGGCCGTGGTTTCAATTTCCTTGGTGCAAAACAAATCTTTGATGCCAAGAGGTATTCCCTCTAACTTTCCGCCGCTGTCTGAATTAATTTTGCTCTGACTTATCTTGGCTTGTTCCAAAGCAAGCTCCGGTGTTTCTTTAACAAAGGCATTAAGACTGCGCTTGTTTTCCATGTTTTTAATATAGCTTTCAGTCAGCTCAACAGCGCTGAATTCTTTTTTGCTTAAGCCCGATTTGGCCTCGGCGATAGTGAGAGAGGTTAAATCTGTCATCTTGGTAAAATCCTATTCTACAACTTTGGGTACGGCAAAATAGCCATATTCTTGCATCGGGGCATTGGCCAATATGGCTTCGGCCTGATTGCCCTCGGTAACCTCGTCTTGACGCATCTCAAGAGTTCCGTCGTTTACCGAAACAAGCGGCTCGACATTTTCGGTATCAACTTCTTTTAATTGGCCTACCCATTGCAAAATCTTGTTGAACTCATCTTCGGTTGCTTTTATCTTGTCATCATCAATTTTAAGATGGGATAAAATCGCAATCTTTTTTACCGTTTGAGCATCTATAGACATGGTTTTTATTCCTTTAGTATTGAATTTTTATGGGCGGTATAACCGCATCATATTTTAGTCTTTGTAGCACATTTAATAATTCTTTATCAAGTCCTATCTTAGTTTTTAGCTTATTAATCATAACGTATGGTGAAGCCGAAAAAAGCTCAGATATCTTTTCGGCCATGGTTTTGGGTTTGGGATAGAACTCTATCCTTATGGGCTTGTTTAAATTTATATTGCCAAGCTCAACCGCCCTAACAAAGGCCAAATCATAGCCGCCGATTTCATCTATAAGACCGTTTGATTTGGCCTGTTCTCCGGTCCAAACTCTGCCGCGGGCAAGCGTGTCCATCTTCTTTAGACTGATGCGACGAGCCGAGGCGGTTTTGGCAACAAAATCATCATAAACCCTGTCTAAGGACTGGTTAAACGCTTCTTTTTCCGCGGCCGAAAAAGAGTGATTTAGGCTCATAATACCGGAATTGCGTCCAAAAGAAACACTCTCCCAATTAATGTCAAGATTTTGCCAAAGCCCGCTTAAAACCGGTTTACCGCCCAAAACGCCGATTGAGCCGGTTATGCTTAAATCCTGCGCCATGATTATGTCTGCCGGCAAAGCAATAAAATACCCGCCCGAGGCCGCATAGGACGACATTGAGACAATTACCGGAATTTGTTTTTTCTCCTTAAAATCACTCAGGGCCTGACGCATGTAATCAGCCGCCAAATAACTGCCGCCAGGAGAATCTATTCTTACTATCAGTGCCTTGAGATCTTTGATTTCTGATAACTCTTTGAGGTTGGCGGCAAAACTCTCGGCTCCGGCAACAACCTCTCCTTGCAACGGCTCAAATATGCTTTCGCCAGAGCTAATCTCGCCGTTTATAACAACAATGCCAACAGCTTGTTTGCCTTGGCTTGGCGCCAGAAAGTATAAGTAATTAAGCCAATCAAAGGTTTTTGCATCATATTCGCTCTCAAGCCGATTGATTAAAGTATTGCGATAGGAAAGCTCATTTACCAACAGATTGCTGATGGCCTTTTCCGCACTCAAAGGCGCATTATCTATAAGATTAAGCAAGTCTTGCTTGGAAATATCTTTGGCCGCAGAAATATCATCAATAATCTTGGCAAATATCGAGCCGCCTAGTTTGTTAAGCTCGGCTTTAAGTGGGGCTGACATCTTTTCATCGGTAAATGACGAATAAGCGTTTTTATATTCATGACGAGCATAAAATTCAGGCTTTATACCTATACGATTAAGCAATTTACGCACAAAAGGCATCTCGATACTTATGCCGGTAATACCAACCTCGCCTCCGGGCTGCAAAATTATCTCATCAAAGGCGCTGGCCAAATAATATTCCGACATACCACCGCCAAACGAACCAAAGCTTTCGGAAAAAATATAGGCTTTTTTGCCGGCATGCCTAAACGCTAATATGGCAGAACGCAACTCCTCAATCTGTGATAATGACAAATCACTTTGGCTGATTTCGGCAAATATGGCTTTTATTCTGTCATCGGCCGAGGCCGTGGCTATTGCCCTAATTAAATCATAAAAAGAGGCGTTTTGCTCTCCGGTTATGTCGTTTAACAAGCTGTCGGAACGTATTTCGGAGAGAGATGTATCAAAATCAATTTGCAGAATTGCATTTTGCGGCATGGTAATCGTCGTACTACCACCATAGCGCAAAAGTCCCAAAACTACCATAAACAATATAATAAATAAAACTCCAAGTACGGCAAATGCCCAAATCAAAGATTTGAGCAAAAGCTTCAGGTGAATGTTCTTTTTTAGTTGGTGTAATTTCGATAAAATTTCCGACATTTTTATATTTCACTTAAAAGTTCTATATTCTCTTTGACGTTCTTCATTCTTACCATGCCTTGAATATGATAGCCGCAGTCGGCATGAACAACCTCGCCCGTAATACAAGCACCACAACCAGACAACAAGCCCAAAGCCGCCATACCGACTTCTTCTTGGGTGATGTTGCGCTCTAAAGCCGAGTTAATAGCATTCCAGTGCATCAGTTTTCTAAAATCGCCCACACCGGAGGCAGCCAAAGTTTTGAGCGGACCGGCCGATAGGGCATTAACCCTTACTCCTTGCTCGCCCATATCCATGGCGGCATAGCGAACCGATGCTTCTAAGGCCGCTTTGGCAACACCCATAATATTGTAGTTGGGCAAAACTCTTTCCGAGCCCATATAGGTAAGCGCCAAAACCGCACCGCCCTCGTTCATAATCGGAGAGGCATGTTTGCAAGCTTCCAAAAACGAAAAACAAGATATGTTCATCGTGTTGATAAAATTATCTTTGGTGGTGTCTATGGTTCTGCCTCGTAACTGATTCTTGTCCGAAAAAGCTATGGCATGAACCAAAAAATCTATCTTGCCCCATTTTTTGCCAAGTTCCAAAAAGCAATCTTCGACACTTTGGCTGTCGGAGACATCACATTTTATCAGTAATGGCTCTTTATCCAACTGTGCCGCCAAAGGCCTAACCCTTTTTTCCAAAGCTTCGTTTTGGTAAGAAATCGCTATTTGCGCTCCATGCTCATTAAGCGCCTCAGCAATTCCCCAAGCTATCGATTTTTCATTGGCAAGGCCCATAATGAGCCCTCTTTTGCCTTCCATCAAAAGTTTTGACATCAAAAGTTCCTCATTTTATTACACACACAAAATACACAATTGAGTTTTACTCTCTTGCAATATAGTGTAATCTCTTATAAAATTTGCTTATGTTTGTAAACATCTTTTTTTTGCAATAAGGACAAGTATGAATTTTAATTTTGACAAACTAAAACAAACCCTTAGCTCCGCAAGAGATTTCTGCCGTTTTATTGCTTCGCGTATTCAAAGCGACAGTATTTTGCGGGTGGCTTCTTCGCTAAGCTATACTTCGTTGATTGCTGTTGTACCTTTGTTTGCCATAGGATTGGCTATTTTCTCGGCTTTTCCGGTTTTTAGCGATATCAGAGGACAACTGCAGGAGGCTTTGATCCAAAATGTGGTTCCGGCAATCGGTCAAGAGGTTAATCAGTATTTTAACGAATTTGTCTCGGCAACCGCCAAACTTACGACAGTGGGCGTGGTGGGAATCGTATTTACCGCCATTTTGCTGTTATCCACAATAGAAAATTCTTTCAACTACATATTTAAGGTCTACAAACCGCGCAGTATCAAAACCAAAATTACGCTTTATTGGACGGTGATCACCTTGGGGCCGTTGCTTTATGGAACCGGAGTTTCCTTAAAAGGATATTTCTTTATGCTGCAAAAGTTGGTGCCGCAGGAGTTTGGCATTTCATATATCTTCCAGTCGATGTTGCCGGGGGTGTTTACGCTTTTGATGCTGATGCTGGTTTATATTTTGGTGCCCAACAAAAAAGTCAGGTTTTTGCATGCTTTTTGGGGGGCTTTGTTTGCACTTATCGGCATCTATATAATGCGCAAATTTTTTGGTACTTTTATTGCCTCGTCGGTGGTATATACCACGCTTTATGGCGCAATGGCTGCTATTCCGTTGTTGTTGCTGTGGCTTTATCTTAACTGGACGGTTATAATCTTCGGGGCGGCAATTACCGCTGCTTTGGGCGAATATAAAGAACGGGAAAAGGAAGAAGTCCAGACTAAAAATAACGAAAAATCAAGCCGCAAATATTATTACAACAAAAAAAATCACAATCGGCAAAAAAAATTCTTGCCAAAAGAACATTTTTAGAACAATATAGCTTTATAGAAAAATATTTATAGACGGAGTTAACCATGGATAAAGAAAAAGCACTTGATGCCGCCTTGAGCCAAATTGAAAAAGCTTTTGGCAAAGGCTCGATTATGAGAATGGGGCAAGATAATGCCCATACCGATATTGAGGGGATATCAACCGGTTCTTTGGGGCTGGATATGGCACTTGGAATCGGCGGGTTGCCCAGAGGGAGAATCGTTGAAATATATGGTCCCGAAAGCTCGGGCAAAACCACTCTGGCTTTGAGTGTGATTGCTCAGGCACAAAAGAAAGGCGGAACCTGTGCGTTTATTGATGCCGAGCATGCTTTGGACCCTTCTTATGCCAAAAAAATCGGTGTTGATTTGGAAAATCTGCTAATCTCGCAACCCGATGCCGGTGAGCAGGCTTTGGAAATTGCCGATACTTTGGTGCGCTCGGGCGCAATTGATGTATTGGTGGTTGACTCGGTGGCTGCTCTTGTGCCCAAGGCTGAGTTGGAAGGCGAGATGGGGGATTCGCACATGGGGTTGCAGGCGCGCTTGATGAGCCAGGCTTTGCGCAAGCTTACATCTACAATTGCCCGCTCCAACACTTTGGTTATCTTCATTAACCAAATCAGAATGAAAATCGGAGTGATGTTCGGCAACCCGGAAACCACTACCGGCGGTAATGCCTTGAAGTTTTATGCCTCGGTGAGAATCGATATCAGAAGTATCGGCAAAATTAAAGACAAGGAAGACATTATCGGCTCGCAGACCAGAGTTAAAATCGTTAAGAACAAGGTTGCACCTCCGTTTAAGGTGGTTGATTTTGATATTATGTATGGCGAGGGAATTTCCAAAACCGGCGAGCTGATTGACTTGGGGGTTAAGGCCAATGTGATTGAAAAATCGGGAGCTTGGTTTGCTTATAACGGAGATAAAATCGGCCAGGGACGCGAAAACGCCAAAATTTTCTTGAAAGAGCATCCTGATGTAGCGCTCGAGATTGAAAATAAAATCAAAGCCGATGCCGGCCATTTGAGCTCGGAGATGATCGGCGGCGACAGTGCAATTGAAGAATAATAATACTTAAAAAAAATAAAATACCAATCCTTTGAGTTACATTGGATTGGTGTTTTATTATAGATAAAAATATTATGCTTTTATAATTTTGATCAAAAAATTAGAGACTACATATATGTTGGTGCTTGGTAAGATATGTTGGGCAAAGAATATTCTAAACTTTTAATAATGTTTTTCGATGAACACATCAATAATTTTTAGTAAGGATTTTTTATATGGCTGTTTTTGATTTTATGCTCCTTGCGTTGTGGACTTTATTTTACTATAAATTTTTTATGATAAAAAAAGTAAGGAATTAAAAATTTTTAATAATTATTCTTATTGGAATATATCAAATTTAATTTTTTTCTTTTTGGCTTATATACCTCTATTTAAATTTTGTATTGCGTATAAAGAAGAGGGTATAACATTAGTTAATTTTTTTATTGTTACCATTATTCCAGCGTTTTTTATATCATTATCTATTTATTTGGTATTAAATCTTTTATTTTTATAGAAAGTAGATACAACAAATTTAGGATATTTTATAACTTCATCAGAAACTATGCATTTATATTTTTAGCTATTTTGGTCGTCTTTGGAATGTACGCTTTTGATTATGAAATATTGACGAATGAAGGAAGATGTATTGAATACTCTTACTCTATTCACGGAAGTTATTGTGAAGAATATGAGTGAGATTTTATATCATATTGAAATTATATAATACTTATTTCCTCTGCTTAGGTTGATTAAAGCCCCTTTGTGATAAAGGGGCTTTGATTTATTTCTTCCATAGTTTTTGGATACAGGCGGTTTGTTTCATAAAATCTCTAAAACCTATCGCCGGGGTTCCCATTACCGTGGCGCCGTCTTCAATATCGCGCATAATCCCTGACTGAGCTCCGATTTGGACAAAGTTGCCGATGTTTAGGTGGTCGGCCAAGCCAACCTGACCACCGCAAACCACATAATCGCCCAGCTTGCAACTGCCGGCAATACCTACTTGCGAAACCAAAATACAACCCTGACCAATCTTGTTGTTATGGCCAATTTGCACCAAATTATCAATACGACAACCATCTCCAATAACTGTATCATCCAAAGCACCACGGTCGATACATGTATTGGCGCCAATTTCTACATCATTGCCGATAATCACTCGCCCAAGCTGAGGAATCCTTTTGTGCTGTCCCTGAACAATCTGGAATCCAAAACCATCCCAGCCAATGCGCGCACCGCCATAAATATAGACATTGTTGCCGATAACAGCGTGCATAATATTGGCACATGATCCAACCCGACAATTATTGCCTAATTTGCAACCACGGGCAATGACGCATCCCGCCTCCAGATAGCAATTATCTCCTATCTCTACATCTTCGCCGATAACCACATAATCGCCGATATAGCAATTTTGCCCTACCTTGGCCGATGACGCAATAACCGCCGTTTGAGCAATACCCGGTGCTTGCAATATCTCGGTATACATAGCCAAATTTAGTTTTATAAAACTTCCGTGCGGATCATCGCTTAGCAAAACAATCACACCCTCGGGAATTAGCGGGGCAAAATCTTTGCTTGTTACACAGGCCGTGGTTTTAATCATGGCTGCAGCATCTTTTTTCTTCTTGTCAAAGAAAAACGAAATCTCCCCCTCGCCGCCGCTAAATATGGTTGCCATATCTTTTATCATGACATCAGCTTTGCTTTCGTCGGTCAAAACCGCGCCGCAAATTTCAGCAATCTGTTTTAGAGAAAACGGACCGTTGTTTTTGTAAAAACGACTATCTACCATAATAACTCTCCTTATTACAAGCGGCTGCCAAAGTTAAGACGGAATACCTCGGTTTCGTCATAGTCTTCTTTAACAATCGGGAAACCAAAGTCAACATCGATTTGTCCCATCGGTGAAAGCCACTGGAATCCGAAACCAACCGAGACACGAGGCGTGTCCGAGTAATAGACATCATCCGTGTTAATACCATCAGGTTTGCCAATCATACCGACATCGGTAAATACGTGAGCCGAAATGCCAAGCTCATCAAGACCAATCGGGAAACCAAGCTCGGCTCCTGTATAGACCATCCAGTTGCCGCCCAAAGCATCGTCGGTATATTTATCTCTGGCGCCAATACCTGCAACCTCAAATCCTCTCATGGTGTAGCCGCCCAAGAAATAACGGTTGGTCAGCCTTACATCCTCGCCGCCATAGCCTTGGATAGTCCCGGCGTTGGCAAATAATTTGATGGTATAGTAATCAGCCAAAGTCTTGTACCAATAGGCCTTGCCATCAAATTTGACATATTTTTCATCTCCCCCGGCACCGGCAACATCCGCTCCAACCGAGAGGAAATAGCCATCTCTGGTATAAAACGCGCTGTCCCTCTTATCATAAACAAATGTGGTGCCGACAGAAGAGTTGGTGTATTTACCCTTTTCGTCTTTGATATATTGAGATGCATATTCCCCTACATCTGTAATTTCATCTTGTTTTAGGGTATAGCGAACTTGCTGTGAAAAATTATCGGTATAGTTCCATCCGGTACGCAAACGACCACCTGCCACCTTGCTGTCATAAGAGCTTTCATCCTGATAATCTTGATCAGAATAGAACAAGTCAACACCGGCTCTGAGACGGCGGCCCAAAAAGTATGGCTCGGTAAAGCTTACATCAAAATCTTTTGACCTCTCGGATACCGCAACATCAAAGCCCAAACGCTGCCCAAGGCCTTGGAAGTTGTTCTCGGTAACTCCGGTTCTTACCAATGCACCGTTAACGGTTGAAAATCCGATACCAACGTTGAAGTATCCGGTTGATTTCTCGGTAACATCTATATCCAAGTCGGCACGGTTGCCATCTTTGGCGTTGGTATTAATATCAACCTTTTCAAAATAATCCAAGTTTTCAACATTGCGGCGCGAATCTTTAATCTTGGAGACATTAAAGGCATCGCCTTCTTCAATCCTTAATTCACGGCGGATGACTTTGTCTTGAGTGCGAGTGTTGCCCCTAATATTAATGCGGTCAATGAAGAAACGCGCACCTTCTTTAATATGGAAAGTAACATCGGCTTTACCGGTTGTGGTGTCTTTGGCAATTTCCGGGGTGACATCAACAAAGGCAAAGCCTTTTTTGCCAAGCTCCTCGGTTAAAATCGAAACGGTTTTATCAATGCTGTTGGAATTGTAGCGCTCGCCGGTTTCTACCTCAATAAACTGACGATAATCGTCGGCGTTAACATCTGCAATATCTGATATTATATCAACATCGCCGATGGTATATTTTTTTCCCTCATCAATTACAAAAGTTAAGGTAAACGAGGTCTTATCAGGGCTAAGTTCCGCTACTGCCGAAACAACCCTGAAATCAGCATACCCTTTCTTTAGATAAAATCGGCGCAAAAGCTCCTTGTCATAATTGGTCTTCTCGGCGTCATAATGCTCAGATGATGAAAAAATACGGTACCAGCGGCTCTCTTTGCTCATGATAACTTCTTGCAACTCTTTGCCAGAATATTTTTCGTTGCCGATAAAATTGATTTTGTCAATAACAGCTAACGGACCTTCGTCAATATTAAAAATTAAATCAACGCGGTTTTGATCACGTCTTATTATCTCGGGATTTACTACCGTGGCATAGCGGCCGGAGCGCCTGTAAACCTCTAATATACGCCTAACATCATCTTGGACTTTGGAGCGTGAATAAGTAGAACGGGGAGTAAGTGTCAGCTCGCTTTCAAGCATTGTGTCATCAACCTTGTCGTTGCCGTCAAACAAAATCTGAGAGATAATCGGGTTTTCTGATACTTTAATAATCATCGTCCCTGATGGCGTTACATTAATCGCAACATCTTCAAACATCCCGGTGGCATACAAATCCTTGAGCGCAGTGTTGAGCTTGTCATCAGTGGTGGATTGCCCCTTCTTGATGTTGACATAAGATATTACCGTCTCGGGCTCAACTCGCTCAAGTCCTTCAATTTTGATATCTTTGACATAAACATCCGCCGCCAAAACAGAAGTCGATGCAAGCAGGCTTAATGCAAAAGTTTCTAAATAAAGTTTTTTCATCTCTTAATCCCCAAAATAAATTTTATCTTATGAAAACCACCGATTAAAAAGTCTGGCAAAGTCATTATATGTGGCAAACAACATCAATGTTATAAGCAGGAAAAATCCAAACTTAAAAACATATTCTTTGGCGCGCTCGTTAATCTCTTTGCGCATTGCTATTTCTATGATGTAAATCACAACGTGCCCTCCGTCAAGAAGCGGTATCGGAAATAAATTAATTAATCCCAAATTAATTGACAGCAAGGCCATAAACACCATAAAATCAAGCCAAGAACTCGTCTTGGAAATATCACCACTCATCTCGGCAATACGCACAATACCGCCAAGCTCTTCAGCGCCTCTCTTTCCGGTTATCATCTGACCGACGCCGCGCAAAGTTACAACCGTTATCTGCCAGGTCATGGCACCGGCTTCTTTGACGGCCTCCAAAAAAGAAAGCTTTACCGGATTGAACTCTACCGAGGTTAGCGAAGAAACACCCAACATCGGCTTTTGATTTTGATTGGCCTCAACCGACAGCGGTATAAGCTCTAATTTGACGTTTAGGTCTATCTTCTTGTCGCCGCGCATTATCTCTAAGGCAACATTGCCGGTGGTGCTCATTTCTATCTCTTGGCGGAATTCTTGAAATGTTTTGACCTCTCGTCCGTCAACCGTCAAAATTTTGTCTTGCGGCAAAATACCAGCCTTTTCGGCGGCGCTTCCTTTGATAACCTCACCGACAACAGGGGGAAAATCCATCTTGCCAAAGGCAAAGAAAATACCGGCAAATATAACAATGGCAAATAAATAATTAAACGCCGGACCACCTATCACGATGGCCAATTTTTTGTATGGATTTTGAAACGCAAAAGCATATCTCTTATCCTCCTCCGATAGCGAATCCGCTTCACTATTTGATGAGGCTTCATCGGTGTCGCCCAAAAATTTGCAATAACCACCTAACGGTATAGCCGATATCTTCCACAATGTGCCGGAAGAATCTTTCTTACCCCAAAGCTGTTTGCCGAAACCCAGCGAAAACTCGGCAACTTTTACGCCGCAAAGTTTGGCTATGATATAGTGCCCAAACTCATGCACAAAAACCAATATGCCTAGTAAAACAACAAACGGAATTACATAATATGCCGCATTAATAAGCCAATCCATAAAAACTTCCTCTACTCAAAAAATAAAAACAAATTTCTTAATATCAACAAAGCAAAAGGTGCTGCAAAAATTAAGCCGTCAACTCGGTCAAAAACACCACCGTGTCCCGGTATAATATTGCTTGAGTCTTTTAGTCCTAAATGCCTTTTGATGGCTGATTCTATCAAATCTCCGATTTGGGCAATAACCGCTAAAACAGCCGCCAATATCATATATAGATTTATAACGGCATCGGCTCCAAAATATCTGCAAATACCATAGCTTATGACAACGGCTAAAAAGATCCCGCCAAATAGACCGGCCCAAGTTTTGTTAGGAGAGATTTTGGGTGCAAGTTTGGGTCCCTTTAACGAACAACCGAAAACATATCCGCCGATATCAACACCCCAAACCACAAACATGAACCATAATACTATTTGCGCACCATAGAGAGTATAAATTTCTATAATGGCACCAAGCCCTATCGAAATATAGGGTATGCCCAATAACAACAGCCAACGATGTTTTTCGTTTTTGCCTTTGATAAATGCCAAAACCAAAGCTGCCGCCATACTATACCAAAAGGCCATCGGCGAACCCATAACCACCGCCGTTACCGCCACAAAGAAATAGGTTACGGCATAAAATACCGGCCGCTTGTTCGGCACCATTAAGGCCCACTCCCAAGACAAAAGAGCCGATCCTAAAAGCCCTAAAAGATATACCGTCGTGTATCCTTTGATAATGCAAAATACAACCGCCGGTACTAATACCAACGTAACAATCAGTCTTTGCAAAAAAGAATTAATTTTAGACTTTTCCATATCGTCTCTCCCTAGAATTAAAATCAGAAATAATTGCCTTAAACTCTTCGGCTGAAAAATCGGGCCATAAGGTCTTGGTAAAATAAAATTCGCTATAGGCTATCTGCCATAAAAGATAGTTGCTTATTCTTTGCTCGCCGCTGGTTCTTATTACCAAATCTGGATCGGGGATGCCTGCTGTATATAACAAGCCTGAGAATGTATTTTCATCAATATCCTCAACCTTCAGCTCTCCTTTAGCAACCGCTAAAGCTGCCTTTTTGGCGGCAGCTACAATCTCCGAGCGCGAACCATAGCTCAAGGCTATGCAAAAAGTAAACTCTTGGTTGGTTGATGTCTCTTGCTCTATCTTTTCCAGTTTGGCAACAATATCATCGGCCAACATGTTGCGCTCGCCAATAAAAATTATGCGCGCACCTCGCTCTTTAATTTCTTTCAAATCAGAGTCCAAATACTGGCGCAACAAGCCCATCAGATAATCAACTTCTTCTTGGCTTCGATGCCAATTCTCGGTCGAAAAGGCATAGACTGTCATATAAGGAATTCTTAAATCGGCTGCCGTGCGCACTATCTCAAGCAGCGTTTCGGCTCCTTTTTTGTGGCCCATAGAACGGGGAAGCCCCCTTTTGCTTGCCCAACGACCGTTGCCGTCCATAATAATGGCTATATGTTTAAGTTTATCAGTCACTTTGTTTTCCAAACTAAACCTGCATAATATCTTTTTCTTTTTGCGCTAAAAGCTCATCTGCTTTTTTGGTGGCATCGTCGGTCAGTTTCTGTATCTCGTTTTCAAATCTTTTTTCTTCATCCTCAGAAATAAGATTGTCTTTCTTTAGCTTCTTTACCTCATCTAATGCATCACGGCGAATGTTGCGAACCGCCACTTTGGCTCCTTCGGCATATTTGCCGGCAACTTTGGACAACTCTTTGCGGCGCTCTTCTGAAAGAGGTGGTATCGGAATACGAATCAATTGTCCGTCTGATGACGGATTAAGACCTAAATCTGATTCCATAATTGCTTTTTCAACCGATTTGGCCAAGCCTTTGTCCCAGACGCTGATTGATAATGTGCGTGCATCGGGAACCGAAATAGTACCAACCTGCGACAACGGCGTCATTGAACCATAGGCCTCGACCATTATGCCGTCAAGTAAGCTGACATGAGCTCTGCCCGCCCTTAAAGAGCCAAAGTCTGCTTTTAGGGTGTCTATAGTCTTGTCCATTCGGTTTTTAGTGTCGTTTTTTATCTCTGAAAAATCAGCCATATTTTATTTCCTCATCATTTTTGAATAATTGTAAACAAACCTTTGTTTTTTAGAACTTTATCAAGTGCGTCTTCCGTATGTTGCGAAAATACCAAAATAGGAATATTGTTTTCTTTGGCCAAAGCAACCGCTGTCAAATCCATAACCTTGAGCTGATTTTGGATTACATCATCATACGAAACTTTGGCAAGACGCTTGGCCTTGGCATCAATTTTGGGATCTGCTGTATAAACCCCATCTACCTGGGTTGCTTTTAAGACAACATCACACTGCATCTCGGATGCACGTAATACCGCACCGGTGTCGGTGGTAAAATAAGGATTACCCGTTCCTCCGGCAAAAATAATTACCCGGCCTTTTTCCAAATGGCGCAAGGCTCTGCGATACATATAATTTTCGCAAACCTGCGGAACATTAAGACCGGACAAGACTCTGGTATCAACTCCGGCGTTTTCCAAAGCATTTTGTAGACATAATGCATTCATCAAGGTGGCAAGCATCCCGACTTGATCGGCCACGGTGCGATTCATACCTTTGGCAGCTTCTTTGGCGCCGCGGAAAATATTGCCGCCGCCAACCACAATGCAAACCTCAACCCCTTGAGAGTGGATATTTTTTATTTGGCAGGCCAAAGAGCGCAAAACCTCCGGCGACATGCCGAAATTTTTATCACCCATAAGCCCTTCGCCCGAAAGTTTGAGCAAAATTCTTTTATATAACGGTTTCATTATTAACTCTTATGCATAAGTTATTTTTTCGGCTCTTATATTAAACGATAGAATCGTTTTGTCATCAAAATTATTCATTCCCTTAACAACTATTGCAAAAAAGTTGCTAAATGATGAATCCGTGTTATAAAAAATTGGGGGTTGCCAAAAGAAAAGTTTCGGAATATTAAGTAGATAATTTGGTTGGTATATGAGGAGTTTGATTAATGTCTGATAATTTGCTTTTTATCTGGTCGGGAATCGGCGGTTATTTGCTGGGCTCCATTCCTTTTGGTTTGGTGTTGTGCTATTTGGCAGGATACGGCGATATCAGAAAAATAGGATCGGGCAACATTGGGGCTACCAATGTTTTGCGCACCGGCAACAAATGGCTGGCGCTTTTAACGGTGATTTTGGATGCTTCCAAAGCAGGTTTGGCCGCATGGCTGGCCTTCAAATTGGTAAAGCCTCATCCGATTATGATTTTGGGGATTGCAACTTATACCAATGTAATGGCAGAGCTTTTGGCCGGTGCGTTGGCCATTATCGGACATAACTTTCCGATATGGCTTAAATTTAAGGGCGGCAAAGGAGTGGCCTCGGCGTTTGGTTTTATATTGGTTACCAAGCCTTTAATCGCCTTGAGCTTGCTGTTAATTTGGATTGTTACCGCCTCGATCTTTAAGTATTCTTCTTTGGCGGCAATTGTGGCGGCTTTGTCTTTGCCGTTAGTCACATTCTTTTATGCCGAGCCTATATATACTATCGTTTACAGCGCTCTAGTAGTGTTGGTGCTTGTGCGCCATCATGCCAATATTGCAAGGCTTATTAAGGGTGAAGAAAGCAAAATTCACTTCAAAAAGCAGGGAAAATAGTGGCAAATACGGAAACCATTACAGCGGCGTTACGCCTGATTAATACACCTAAAATCGGTCCAAAGTCTTTTTATGATTTGGTTGAGGCAAACGGTTCAATCGAAAAAGCTTTGGTGTTTTTGGAAAAAGGCGGAAAGTACAAACCCTGGAGCTTTGAACAGGCCTCACAAGAACTGATAAAAGCTAAACAGCTTGGCATAGAGCTATTGCTTTATTTTGATGATGATTATCCGCAAATGCTTAAGAATTTGCCATCACCTCCGCCTTTGATCTATGCAAAAGGAAATTTAAATGCCCTTAATATGGCAAAAAGTGTCGGTATTGTCGGGGCAAGGGCCGCTTCCGTTAACGGACGCAAAACCGCTGCCAAGATTGCCTGTTATTTGGCAGAAGATGATGTTTGCATCATCTCTGGCATGGCCAGAGGAATCGACACATCAGCGCATAAAGGAGCTATGTATGCCAGGGACGGCTTGGGTGTTACGGTGGCGGTTTTAGGCACGGGGTTAGACATTATATATCCGGAAGAAAACAAGAATTTGTTTGCGCAAATTTGCACCAACGGGTGCGCTATTTCCGAGATGCCTTTGGGGACGCTCGCTTCGGCCAAGCAGTTTCCACGGCGCAACCGGATTATTGCCGCTTTGAGCGAGGCTATCGTGGTGGTTGAGGCCGGGCTGAAATCAGGCTCTCTTATTACGGCAGAGTTTGCTCAAGAGCAAGGCAAGACCTTGTTTGCAGTACCCGGCACCCCGGGCGAATCGAGAGCCGAGGGAGCCAATATGTTGATTAAAAAAGGAGCAAAACTGGCGGAAAATGCCGCTGACATATTACCTTTTTTAAAAGGTAATAAAAATATAGTGCGCCCCAAAAAAACAACGGCAAAACAAAAAGTGCTTGTTTTTGAAAATAATGATGATAATTTGAGCAAACATAAAAACCAACCGCAAAGTTGGGTCGACTTTATAACCATTGACGGAACGGATATTGACGAACTTATAAGGATTTCCGGGCTTGACGCACAAACAATGGCCGCCGAGATTTTGGAAAAAGAGTTGGCCGGGGTTGTAACAAGATGTCCGGGAAACAAGGTCGCGTTGATTAGGCAGGGTAGAAAATGAAATTAGTTATTGTGGAATCTCCGGCAAAAGCCAAAACGATTAATAAATATTTGGGCAAAGACTACCAGGTGTTGGCAAGTTTCGGGCATATCAGAGATTTGCCGAGCAAAGACGGCTCGGTCAAGCCAGATGAAGATTTTGCCATGACTTGGGAATTGAGCCCGGGCGGCAAAAAAAGACTTAATGATATTGTCAAAGCACTAAAAGATGCCGACACGCTTATTCTGGCATCAGACCCGGATAGAGAGGGAGAAGCCATTGCCTGGCATATTTTGGAAGAGCTAAAAAGCAAAAAGGCGCTTAAAGGCAAAAAAATCGAGCGTGTGGTTTTCCATGAAATTACCAAATCGGCAGTTACCGAGGCAATTAAAAACCCCAGGCAGATTGATGAAAATTTGGTCTCGGCATATATGGCGAGGCGAGCTTTGGATTATTTGGTGGGATTTACTCTTTCTCCGGTATTGTGGCGCAAACTCCCGGGTTCGCGCTCGGCAGGAAGGGTGCAATCGGTTGCCTTGCGTTTGATTTGCGACCGCGAAGGCGAGATTGAAAACTTTAAGCCGGAAGAATACTGGACGATTGATGCCGAATTGTTTACCATGAAAAAAGCTTTAATCAAATCGCACTTGGTTGAACTTGACGGCAAAAAGCTTGAAAAATTTGATATTAATACCGAGGCCAAAGCCAATGAGGCCAAAGCCAAAATCGAGGCGCAAAATTTCAGCGTATTTAATGTTGAGCGCAAAAAGGCCAACCGCTACCCTGCTCCGCCGTTTACAACTTCTACCCTGCAGCAAGAGGCAGCGCGCAAGCTTCGTTTCTCGGCCAAAAAGACCATGCAGATTGCGCAAAAACTTTATGAAGAAGGTTTTATTACCTATATGCGTACCGATGCGGTTAACTTGTCGGCTGAGGCAATTGCCGCGTGTCGTGAGGCAATTGTAAAATATTTCGGTGAGGCATATCTACCCAAACAGGCCAAAGAATACAAGACCAAATCCAAAAATGCCCAAGAAGCACACGAGGCTATTCGTCCGTCCGATGTAATGAACACACCCAAAAAAATGGAAGTTAAACTATCATCTGACGAGCACAAGCTTTATGAGCTGATTTGGAAACGCACGGTGGCTTGCCAGATGATGCCTGCTTTACTTGACAAGGTGGTAATTGATTCGCGCTCTGATGATGAAAAAATTTTGTTGCGCGCCAACGGACAAGTTATTGCCTTCGACGGGTTCTTAAAACTTTATCAAGAATCCAAAGACGACAGCGATGAAACAGATGAAAATATGATTTTGCCCAATGTGGAAAATGGCGAAAAGCTTGATAAAGGCGAAATTACGGCCGAGCAACATTTTACCGCACCGCCGCCGAGATTTACCGAGGCAAGTTTGGTTAAAAAACTGGAGGAGCTGGGAATCGGGCGTCCGTCTACTTATGCGACGATTATTGCCGTGTTGCAGGAGCGCAAATATGTCAAAGTTGAAAAGCTGAGATTTATTCCTGAGGACAGAGGCCGGATTGTTACGGTATTTTTGGAAAACTTTTTCAAAAAATATGTGGAATATGATTTCACCGCGCAGATGGAAGAATTTTTGGATGATGTCTCGGCCGGTGAAATGCAATGGAAAAAGTTGCTGGAAGGTTTTTGGGTTAAGTTTATCAAAAATGTTGATCTGGTTAAACCGCTGCAGATGTCGGAGGTGATTGAAAAAATTGACGAAGTTTTGGCCAATCACCTGTTTCCGCCGCGCGAAGACGGGACAGACCCCAGAGTTTGTCCGGAGTGCGGCAATGGACGTTTGAGCATAAAATTGGGCAAATTCGGGGCGTTTATCGGCTGCTCTAATTACCCTGAGTGCAAATATACCAAGCCTTTGGTTGACACAACGGATGAAGAAACCACTGAGACTACTAAACCCAAAGAGATAGAAGACAAAGTTTTGGGCGAGATGAAGGGGTTGAAAATTTATCTCAAAAAAGGGCCTTATGGATTTTATGTTCAGTTGGGCGAAGATCAAACCGCCACAACCGAAAAGCCCAAACGTGCCTCTTTGCCAAAAGGAATTGTGCCCGAGGAGATAACGCTTGAACAGGCCGAAAGGTTGCTTAGCCTACCGTATGATTTGGGCGAAGGAATTGAGGTTAGCTCAGGAAAATTCGGACCATACATCAAAGCAGGCAACAAGTCGGTTTCTTTGAAGGGCAATGATAACATTTTCAACATTACCATAGAACGCGCCAAAGATCTTTTGGCCGGGGCCAAAGAAAAGCCTGTCGGCAAGGCGTTGGGTGTCCACCCCAAAAACAAGCAAGAGATTGTATTGCTGATGGGAAGATACGGCCCTTATCTGAAGTGCGGCAAAACCAACTATGCAATCCCTAAAGAAATATCAGGGCATGAGCCAAGTTTGGACGAGGCAATTAAGATTATTGATGCCAAAAAATAAATCATTAAAAAAAGGAGCTTGAACAAAGCTCCTTTTTTTGGGATGTGATAAAAAAATTCTTTGACTTTTGAGTGTTTTGATTTTAGGCTAAAGCCGAGTGTAGAAGAAAAATTTTTTCTTACACTTAAGGGCGTCGAAAACCCTTTTTGTACCATTAGTCGCGGCATTGCGACTTTAAAAAATGTGCCGACTTCATACCTTCACTCAGAGGGTGGATGTCGG
>CALXUO010000008.1 GCA_944391695.1 uncultured Alphaproteobacteria bacterium | reverse complement strand
GCTTCATTTTCTAATACGAACCATTTACTATCAAAACAAAATTCTTTTTTCTCATCACATCCTTTTAATACATAGCGAACAACATAATTTTTCATTCTTTTTAAAAAATCACTATAATAAGAACATTCGAGTGTTACAAACATGAGGGTGTTTTCAAGCATTTTACATTTTTCCACAACTTCTTTATTATATAAATCAAGATAAGTAAGAGATGTTGGGGTTAAAAATGTTATCCTTGCATTTTTTGATATCGGAGATAATTTTTTATAAAACAACGGATTTACAAATTTGTCTTTGGGAGCATTTTCAGATTTTGAAGGGATGATATAAGTAATCGTTTTATCAAAATATTTATACGGTTTAACTTTTTCATAAACCAGCCATCCACCTTCATCTAAGCAAAGATTTTCTTCGGTGCAAGGTTTGAGCGTATAGGTGAAAACTTGCGCTTCTTCTTTTTCATTTTTGTAGTTGTATTTAAAACATTCCAAACTAACCGTATCCATTTGGTTATTAATCAGTTTGCAGGTGTAATTATATTTATAATTTTCCCTTGAAAACATATAAATGCTGGTTGGCGTTAATTGCACTTCAAAATTTTCATGTGAAGCCGAAATCATTTTTTCATAAAAGACCGGATTCACAAACTTTTCTTCTTTGTTTTGATTAAACGATTGGCAAGCCGTAGCCATTGTTAAAGCAATTACAAGTCCCAGTATTCCAACTTTTCTCATATTCAACCTCTCCAGATTAAATTATAATAATTATAATCTCAAAAGTTGAAAATATGGTTAAAGCCTATACCCAGTAAAATGATTGAAGCTACAGATTAAAAGATGAGTTTTTGTTCCAGCTCTTTCAACAAAGCCAACAACACCTTGTCTCTGTCGTACGATGTATCAACAAACCTAAAGTTAACTTTTTGACATTCCAAAGCAAATTCTTTTGAATATTCAATATGCCTTTTTACCATATTAAAAACCTCTTCATCACTCATTGCTTTAGTATAATCAAATTTCTGCTCATATTTTCTAACATTTTCAAAAGCCTTTTTAGCGCTTAGCTTAGGATATCCCAACACAACCACTTCAAACAAATCTCGGTTGATTTTCTCTGCCGCATAGTCAAGCGGTATATGGTATCCCTCAACCACAAAACGCGCCTCGGGATGATTATATTCCAAAGCCCTCAGATATGCAAAAACAAACGGTGCAATTTTTTTTGCCTCTTTAGAATGATGAGTTATGCCCATTTGCGGAAAAGCCTCTTGAAAAGCTGAAACAATAGCATCAACCGAAACTAAACCATACCCCCACTTTTGACTAACCATTTTTGCCAAAGTTGTTTTTCCGCCTCTGGCCGCTCCCAATATCAACAAATTTTTCATATTTTGCCTCGTCCAACACATCCCAACACGAGCATTTTATTATAAAAAACATTTACCTTTGATAAAAATTAAGCTATTATCCCAAGAAAATGGAGAAAATAATGAAACTTTATCACTATGTCAGCAAAGGCAACAACGTTTTAACTAAAGGTCTATTATCATTTGCTAAAAACCCCGATGCCGATATTGCCTACTACACCAAACGCTCTAAGGCCAGCAGCCATCAAGGCATTGTCGACTGGATGGAAAGGTGTTTATCCGGACGCAGCCGTGGTATCAGATTTTTCTCCGAACCGATTAAATGGACACCAGACAGTCTATCTCTCAAAGAATTTATCAATAATGCCGATATGTTCTCCGTTGATTTAGATGCATTATCTAAAGATGGTTTAATTGAAGCCGTATATCTTTCGCCGGCCGTTGCAATTGATCCGCTTACACCACCGCAAACAGGCAAAGGTATCTCAGGCGTTGACGAACAATTAATAAAACTTAAAAACATTTCCGAAATTAGCTTTTGCCCCATAGATTGGAGCGTTTGTAACGACAAGATGGGCCGTCGCTTTGCTTTTGTACCCTATTATCTTCTCATTATCAAAGGCGGTATCATTCCGCCCCAATATCTAACTTTGGAAAAATAAAAAACTCTCTCGACAAGAGAGAGTTTTTTATTTTGTTACATATAAGGCCAACCGATGGTTTGGGTTATAATCACTTTTTCATCCTTTAATCCCAAAACTTTACCTATTTCATCAAAATCAATCATTCCCCTAACCACATTATTAAGCCCTTTTGCGGCACAATACAGCCCCACATTCTGATAAGCCGAACCGGCGTGCATCTGAGCATAACCTTTATCATCAGGAACTGCGGTAAAAATGAGTGTCAGTGGTGCTTGTAAAACAAAATCCTGCTTAGCGATAAATGGTATAACATCTTTAGCCTCACCAACTTTAGCAAGATTGTTTTCTTTAGCATCATAAAGCCAAATTCCCTCATCAAATACGGCATAAACATTCATTTTTTGCAAATTTCTGGCCGTAGGGATTGTGCGTTTGTCATCATGAGAAACACCCCAAGCCGCAAACAAAATATTGCTCAAGTCTTGATCCTCAATTTTTTTGGCACTAAATTCTCTTCCCGTTTTGCGTTTGGCAATAGCCTCCATTAATGGCATTCCTGTATTTATCTCTGGATTCGGCAAATCTTTAATATTTTCCGCGGCCATCACCGGCATCGCCATTGACATCAAAGCCGCTCCCACAATTTTTTTAAGCATTTAATTTCTCCTTCTAAAACTAAATATCTCATTGTTATTTTAAAAATTTCAAATAAACATTAAAAAGTCAAATGATTCTTTTTGCTGGATTTTTTTAAAATTCATGTTATACTATATGCCTGTAGTCCACCATTCTTATATAAGGAGGATTTACAACCATGAAATATTCTAACCGTTATATTGGAAATATCAAGTTAAACGAACAAATTAAACTTGAAACCTGTTTTGCCGAAGAGCAAAAATACATCTGGAAAAATATGGTCAGAATAGAGAAGTTAAAGAAAGAAAATCTTAACCATAAGGACCGCTTATTACGCCGCACCATGGCGCGCCTTGGCTAGCGTTTGGTATTAGAAGCATTCAAAAGCCTCTGCACATACCGTCCTTGATACAGGTTAATTCCTAAAGAATTTCCAACCTCTACCGCATTGGCATCATCAATGCGGCAGAGGATTATTTTTGCCCGCTCAGCTTTATTGACATAGTCCATAAAATGCTTATCTTCATTAATAATATCCACAAAAGACGGATGCCAAACAACTTTCATCAAATCACAATCAAGATTTGTCCGATTCAGATATTTTAATTTATCAACCGTAATACCATCGATACATATTTTGTATCCCCTTGTTTTAGCAAAAATTTTTGCCAAGATAAAAGATCTGATATCGCTAAAAATATCCACCAACTGCAATTCCAATACAATACTTTGCCGCATAGCACCGTTAATACTGTCATCAAAACGCAAAAAATCATCGGATAAGATGGTTGATACATTGATATTAACGCTAAAATTACCAATCAAAGCCCCATCATCATGCCGCGAAATAATTTCCAATACTCTTTTATCCAACGTCTCGGTCAAAGCCAAAAACAACCAAGGATTCGCAGTTATTTCAACCTCCGGCAGCAATGAATCCCGCATATCAGGAATTGAAACAAACACTTCCTCAAAAACTCTCTGAGGTGCCGACTTACCGATAATAGCGCAAATAGCCTGCCGCCTGATAAAACTTGAAAAATCAGCCACCGAAATAATCTTCTGCACCTTTGCCAACATATCCGGCGTTAATTCACGACGAAACCGTTTATTTGAGGTGTTAAAGAAAGACATATCCCTTTCTCTGCCCAAAAAACTTTGTTCTTGTTTTTTCTGACAAGCCGCCACAATTCTTTTAGAAACATCCGTATATTCCGTCCCCAAATCATAAAATACAATAATCCCTGCATTTTCCAAACTTTCGGCATTTTTTAATTTATCGTCGCTTTGCAGAATGAAATAAACCCTCACCAAGGATGACGAAAGCTCATCTTGAGCTGTTTTATTAAATATGATCAAAATATCTTCATTAGGCAGCACAAACACTTTGGCCGCCGATTTTTTTACCAAAGGCATAAAAACATCAACAATTGCTTTTTTATTTTGCTGCGAACGAGCATTTTCGCCCAAATCATGAAGATTTATATACAAGACCTTAAACGCCGAACGATTAGTACAGAATTTATTAAGATAATCAAAAATTCCGTTTTCCTGCCTAATTTCTCTTTCCTGATATTCAGCCATTTTAATTTGTTTCTTTCTCCAAAAAATCTTTATGCAAGCATTGATCTCTAAACGCCCCGGCAATCAACTTGCGACGCTGCAAACATTCCTCTGTCGTGCAAACCTTGCCGTTTGGACATTTAGATTTTATAAGCGCAACCTCAGCCAAATCCATATAAGGCCCTTGGAAAGCCCTTATTCCGTTTTTAATTCCCCAGCGCAAAGCCTTTTCATCCAAACACTTAGCCAGTATAATTTTATCAACACCTATATCTTCAAGCATCTGTTTAACACCAAGCGCGTTTCCCTCATATTCTTCCATTAAAGTATGCCAGAATATCTTAATATAATCCGGTTCCAATTTTTTAACATTCAAGACCTGCAGCATTTCAATACTTGCCGCATCAATCAAAATCTGATGTCCTTCTTGATGTAGAAGCTCTTTAGCGTCAAAATAAGCCGCTAAATTATTCAAAATATCCATTACCTGCACTTCGACCACGATTTTCTGCCCGTCTTCTTCAATTCTTTTCACAAAATCCTCAAACTCCGGCAAAAACATTGTCGACAAATTAAGATTAAGACTTACCTTTTGAGGTTTGTTTTTGATATCCGAAAACAAAAAAGAATACATCGTTTTTTTATCTAATGTTTGCGACAAATATAAAAACAACCATTTATTTCCGGTCAAATCAACATTAGGATCAAACTTTTTACTTAAGTCCTTAACCGCCACAAAAAACTCTTCAAACATTGGCGTCAAGTTTCCCATCTTTTCTAACTTCAAAACACTTTGATGTTTAATAATTTCCACAATATTAATTTCGTCTAAACGATCTTTCAAACCATCAATTTGTGAAGCATCAACAGGATAACGATAAGCCAACAAATCAACCGGTTTTGACATCAGCAACAATTCTTCAATACGCTTCACCAGATCTTCAAACTCTTCCGGTTCATATAGTTTTGTAAATTCGCTTGAACTATGTGCCGTCCATATCGGATCGGTGACCAAACCACGCCGCAATTTATCAACAGCCTCAGCTACTGTTTTCTCGGTAATATTTTTACCCACGATTGCAAAGTCACCGTTTGATAGCACAAACATAGACCCACTTGCGATTGCCACCAAATCATCAAAAAGCTTAGCAATAATTTTGACAAATCTAGGATGCCTGTTTTTGGGTTTCAATTTAGAAACATTAACGTACAAAACTCTATATCCGGAACGATTACGCGAAATCCGTTCCAACATCTCCAACAAATATTTTTCTGTTTCAAATCTGGCTAATCCGACCATTCTAACCTGCAAATTTTCACTTTATAAATTATTTTAAGCCCCATTTAGCTACAAAAGCAAGCAAATATCTTTATTTTTCAACCTTAGTCCTTACCAATATTAATATTTCGGTTAGTATTTACCGCCAATATAATTCCAAACCCTGTCATCACCGAAATAATCACCGTCCCGCCATAAGAGATAAGCGGCAACGGAATTCCCACCACCGGCAACAACCCCAACACCATCGCAATATTAATAATGACATACAAAAAATAATTGGTAGTTAATCCGATAGCCATAAGTTTTCCAAAATAACTGGAGCTACGCAAAGCAAAAACAAAACTATAAGCAATAATCAAAAAATTAATTAAAATTACAAAAACCGCCCCGATCATACCAAACTCCTCCGACAGCATGGTAAAAATAAAATCGGTATGTTTTTCTGGCAAAAAATTAAGATGGCTCTGTGTTCCGTTCAAAAAACCTTTGCCAAACACTCCGCCAGAGCCCAGTGCTATTTTGGATTGAATAATATGATATCCGGCTCCCAAAGGATCACGTTCCGGATCCAAAAAAGTCAACACTCTGTTTTTTTGATAAGTATGCAAGAAGTGCCACGCAATCGGCATAGATATAATTCCGCCCAATATCACAATCCCGAATTTCCACAATTGCACCCCCACCACAAAAAATATGGCACTCGCGCTAAACAAAAGCATCAAAGCGGTCCCCAAATCAGGCTGTATCAAAACCAACGAAACCGGGACAATTACCAAAAGCAACGGCGGAATAATTCCCTTAAAACTTTCAATACTTTGTAGTGTTGTTGAATTAAAATACCTCGCCAACGCCAAAACAAGAGCAATTTTCATCAATTCCGAAGGCTGCAATTTAATAAACCCCAAATTAATCCAGCGTTGAGCACCCATCCCCACATGACCGCAGACTTCAACGGCAATCAATAATAACAAAACACCAAAATAAAATAAATAAGCATACCGCAAAAATATCCTCACATCCATAAAGGCCATAACAAACATAATTGCAATCCCCATACCGAAGCGCATAGCCTGCCTGATAGCCCAAGGATGCCAGCTTCCGTTTGCGGCGGAATACAGCATTACAATACCTATTGCCGCCAAAATTACAATCAATAGGACATAAGAAAAGCTTATTCCCCAAAACCTTTCGCTAAAGCTCAAACTCTGACTTCTAAAACCTGTTTCATATGCCTTATACATTTTTATCAATCCACTGGTTTATCCGTTGCATCCAATTTCAAAGCTTCCAACAGCATCTTGCCGCCGATTGGAGCCGCCACCGAAGAACCCGATCCTCCGTGTTCCACCACTACGGCAACCCCATATTTAGGATTATCATGCGGTGCATACGCAACAAACAGCGCATGATTTCTGTATTTCCAAGGTGTTTCGTCTTGCTCCAACACCCCTGTTTCACGTTCTTTCATTGATATACGCCGCACCTGGGTTGTTCCGGTTTTTCCGGCCATTTTCTGACCATTAAAATCAAACTTTGCCATCATCGCCGTACCGCCTTGGGCATTAACAACATCAAACATACCTTGCTTGACAATTTCTATATTCTGCCTTGACAACCCCATATTTTCAGCCCCGATTTTTTCATTTTTATCCAGCTTTTTAAATGTCGGATTGATTTTATATCCGCCGTTGGCAATTCTTGATACCATCGTGGCCAATTGTATCGGAGTTGTCAAAATATACCCCTGCCCAATACCTGATATAACATTTTCACCTTGCTGCCAAGGCTCTCCAAAACGCTTTATTTTCCATTCAGTATCAGGAATAAGTCCGCTTTTTTCATTCTCAATACCGATATTTGTTTTTTCCCCCAGGCCAAACCGTCTTGCCATATCGGCAATTTTATTAATTCCCAAATTTTGTGCCACTTCATAAAAGAATATATCACAAGAATGTTGCAAAGCTTCAACCATATCCAAATAGCCATGACCCCAATCTTTCCAGCAATGGAAGGTGTGGTTGCCCAAAGTCATTTTACCGGCACAAAAAGACCTTGATTGTTTGTTTATAGTTCCGCTCTCAAGTGCCGCCAACCCCACAATCATTTTAAATGTCGATCCCGGAGAATATAAACCGGCAACCGTTTTGTTAAGCAAAGGATTGCGTTCATTGGTGTTAATAGTTTCCCATTCTTCGACTGACAAACCATTAGCAAACATATTTGGATCAAATGCCGGGGCCGAAGCAAAAGCCAACACTTCACCGGTATTAACATTCATCATCACCACCGCGCCGCTTTCCTCACCCAAAAGTTCATAAGCTTTCTGTTGCAATCTCACATCAAGACTTAAGTCAATTCTTTCTCCGGCAATACCGTCAACCCGTTCAATTTCTTTCATAACTCGGCCCAAAGCGTTAACCTCCAATTTAAGGTTGCCTGCTTTACCACGCAAATTTTTATCATATAATCTTTCAATACCCGATTTACCGATTTTAAATCCCGGTACCTCAAGCAAGGGATCATCTTTTACATCTCTTTCATCAACTGCCGCCACATACCCCACCACATGAGCAAAGATATTGCCGTATGGATAATAACGCGACAACCCCTCATCAATAAACACACCCGGCAAATCTGGAGAATTTAGCAAAATTTTAGTAGCCTCTTCCCAACTCAAATTGTCTTTAATTTTTATTGGAACAAAACTTCTGTTGCGCTTCAGATCTTTTCTAATTCTTTTTTCTTCATCTTCACTCAACGGCATAATTTTTTTAAAAGCACTAAGTGTTTCATCAACATCAGTTGTTTGCTCGGCCACCATCAAAGCCTGAAAATTTTGCTCATTTCCGGCCAACATATTTTCATGCCGGTCATAAATTATCCCTCTCGGCGGCACCAACAAACGTGTCGAGATTCGATTTTCATCGGCCAAAGTTTTGTACTTATCAGCCTGATAAACTTGCAGATAATACAACCTAAACACCAATAAGAACAAGAAAAACAATTGCGCTCCGCCCAAAACCAACGATCGCAATATTAGGACTTTTCCTTTATCATTATCTCGGTTCATAGGCCCTCATCCTGAATAAACTGATTCTGTACAAAAGCCAATACTATTGATATCAGCGGATACAACGCCACTCCGATTAAATAAGTAAATATCAGCACTGACAACGGCAAAAAAGAGCTGTAATATATTGATACGACCAACCATTTTACCAACATTGTAATCAATGACAACGCCATAAACCCATACCAAATCACCACAAACGGTTTGGCATTAAAAAACTTTTGTGTATTGTAAAGCAACAAATACATTGTCAAATAAGCCAATAATCCAGCTCCCGGCAAAGCCGAACTTATCACCATATCCACAAACCCCAGCACCACGATAGACGCCAAATTAAACAAATCCGGACGATGCAACACCCAAAAATAAATACAAGCCAATCCCAAATCCGGCCTCATATTATTAAACAACGCCATATTAATCGGCAAATACGCCAACAACAACACAACAATTGATGAAATCAACGGCAGTGATTTTTGAAAAAGCGGAACCACATTTTCATTAAACTCTTCATTCATTCCGCATCACTTTCCTGTTGTTTAAGCAAACCGTCTAAACCATATTTTATAATTCTTACATATTCCAATCGCTCCAGCGAAGCAAAAGGCTTAACTTTAATCTCATTTTTAGATACTGATACTACCTGCCCCACCGGAAGCCCCGCCGGAAATACCCCTGACACTCCCGATGTAACGATCCTGTCGCCTGTACTAACTTCGGCATCCAAAGGCACAAATATCAACTTTGGCATAGCTGTATTATCTCCGGTTAAAATCCCTCTAACCCTGTTTTTTTCCACCATTACCGGAATTTTCGAGTTAATATCGGTAATCAAAATAATTTTAGCATATTTTCCCGCCAATTTATCCACTCTTCCAACCACACCGCTGTCGGCAACAACCACATCGCCTTTATCAACATTTTCATCAGCGACATATGCCAGCATCGAATGAGCAAAAGCATCACTCTCCTCAGCCACCACTTTTGCCGATACAAAACTGACTTCAGGCAACGGCACATAATTAAGCAAATCGGCCAATAGCTTATTTTCTATTTCCAATGCCTTGTATTTATCTTGCAGCAACCTTAACTTTTTGTTTTCCTCGCGCAAAACTGCATTATCTTTTTTAACACTCTTAAGTTCGGCCAAATAATCATAAGCTCTAGCCACGATTTTAGCCGGTATCACCAAAACCTCAACCATCGAAGCTGCCACCCCTGTAGCCGCCCCGGTCGAACGTTCCAAAACCAAAGAATTATTTTTGTTAAAAATCATTAATAACAACGCCGCCAAAAACAAAATAACCAGCGCAAATTTCTTAGCCAACAGCCTCAAGTGATTAAGATGCAAAAACAAACTTCTGCGGCGTTTCATTCGTAATATTCCTTAAAAACTAAACTCACACCGAGAGCCTGCTTGAAAAAAAAACAAGGCAGGCTCTTCTCTCAAAAAAATTCAGAACTTATCTCTGATTTAATACATTGAAGACAAAATAGTCTTCAACCTTCCGATTTCTTCCAAAGCTTTACCTGTACCTTTAACCACACAAGCAAGCGGTGTTTCCGCCAACGAAACCGGCAATCCGGTTGCATTACGCAAAACCTGATCAAGATTTGTCAGCAAAGCTCCGCCACCTGTCAATACAATACCCTTATCAACTATATCAGCTGCCAACTCCGGAGCAGTATGCTCCAACGCCACCTTAACTGCTTCAACAATTTGCGAAACAGGCTCAGCCAAAGCTTCTGCCACTTGACGCTCGGAAATAATAATTTCCTTTGGCACTCCGTTCATCAAATCACGACCTTTAATTTCATAGGTACGACCATCGCCTTTTTCCGGCACACAAGCCGAGCCGATTTCTTTTTTAATTTTTTCGGCGCTTCCTTCACCAACCAGCAGATTGTGATTACGGCGAATATAAGAGATAATTGCATCATCCATCTTATCACCGCCCACACGCACCGAACGAGCATAGACAATACCGCCCAAAGACAAAACTGCCACCTCGGTTGTACCTCCGCCAATATCAACCACCATCGACCCTGTTGGCTCAGTAACCGGCAAATCAGCCCCTATTGCGGCAGCCATTGGCTCTTCAATCAACCAAACCTTGCGTGCTCCGGCAGCCTCAGCTGACTCTTGAATTGCCCTGCGTTCAACTGCGGTTGACCCTGACGGCACGCAAACAATAATCAATGGCATAGCAAACCTGCGGTGATTATGCACCTTGCGGATAAAATACTTAATCATTTCCTCGGCAATTTCAAAATCAGCAATCACACCGTCTCGCAACGGACGAATAGCGTGAATATTACCTGGCGTACGGCCCAACATTTGTTTAGCCTCGTTGCCCACCGCCAACACTTGTTTCTTGCCGCGATATTCTTCAATTGCCACAACCGAAGGTTCGTTTAATACAATACCTTTTCCTTTAACATAAACCAAGGTGTTTGCTGTACCCAAGTCAATAGCCATATCGGCAGACAGCCACCCCATTAACTTTGAAAGCATAGACTTAATCTCCGCAAAAAATTTTAATACTATTTGTTTTTTATAACCATATCCCCTGTTATGCAACCCTCAAATTACGTTGTTAACATCAAATTTCGGTAATTATCGACACTCTAGCCGCCGTCAAATTTTTTAATCGGTTTCTAAACCAAGTAAGCTGCCGTTTGGCATATTGCCTGGTATGCAGTTTTGCCAAATTAACCGCCTCATCAAGCGAAATTTTCCCTTGCAAATACGCTCCCAATTCCGCAACACCTATTGCTTTCATCACCGGCATATTTTCATCAATTCCCGCTTTAAGCAAATTTTCAACCTCTTGCAAAGCTCCCCTTTCAAGCATTTGATCAAATCTGACAGAGCATTTTTCCTCCAAATCTTTCAACTTCGGCAATATTGCTGTTACGCTGAATCTGGCCTCTGGCAGTGGTCTAACCAAAGGTTTATCAAACCATTCGGCAATCGATTTTTTTGTATCCCAAAAAATTTCCAAAGCTCTTCTTACCCTTGTAGTATCATTAGGATTAACCATTTTTGCACCGATTTCATCAACTTCCTGCAATTTGGCAAACACAGCTTGTAGCCCTTCCTTCTCCAAAATATCGACCACTTTTTTTCTAACTTCATCACTCGTTTGGGGTATTGGGGAAATACCGTTAATCAGGCTTTCAATATAAAAACCCGTCCCTCCAACCACAATCGGCAGTTTGTTTATTTGCCAAGTTTTTCTTATCTCTGCCGTCGCCAATTTCAACCATTCGCTGACCGAGCCTCTTTCTTGGGGTGCGAAAATTCCATATAATTTATGTTCTGCTTTGCTTATATCATCATCATTAGGTGCAGCCGAAATAATTGGTATTCCTTTATATACTTGCGAAGCATCGGCATTAATTATTATTCCGTCATACTTTAATGCCAATTCAATTGCCAAATCTGATTTTCCCGAAGCCGTAGGTCCCAAAACCACCGCCACGGTATTTTCTGCTAAATTTTTATCCTCAAACATCAATCCATTTTTCGACATTTGGCATTTTCCACCAATTTCTGGCACAAATCAGCATAACTTATACCGGCATATTTAGCTTGCTCTGGCACCAAAGACAATTTGGTCATTCCGGGATTTGTATTAATCTCCAGCAACACCACACCATCTTCTTCGTTATAGCGCAAATCAACTCTTGACACGGTGTTGCACCCCAAAGCCTGATGCAGTTTTTCGGCATAAGCTTTGCATATCTCAGCCACCTCATAAGGAATATCAGCCGGCAAGACATGAGTTGTAATTCCTTTGGTGTATTTGGCTTTATAATCATAGAACTCCTCACCGGCTTTTAACTCAGTAACCGCATAGGCTTTTCCTTCCAAACACATTACCGTAAGCTCTTTACCCGGGATATATTTTTCCACCAAGATTTCTCTGTCCAAATCCTTGTATTTTACTTTTAGCATATCTTCTTGCGTTCTGACAATAAACACTCCGACCGAAGACCCGTCAGAAACCGGCTTAACCACATAAGGCAAAGGTATCACCGTCCCGTTGGCAAAAAATTGTCTTGCCGTCATTTTTTGGCTCTGCGCCACTCTTATACCGCAGGTTTTGGCAATATACTTGGTCAAATTTTTATCCATTCCCATCATTGAGGTGTGCATCCCCGAATGAGTATAAGGAATTTGCAACAAATCAAGCATTCCCTGGATTGCCCCGTCCTCACCCCAATTGCCGTAAAGACCATTAAACACCACATCGGGTTTTCCTTTGCGCAAGACTTTCATAAAATCCCACACATTTTGCAAATCATACAAAACAACTTCATATCCTTTTGTTTTAAGGGCGTCGCAAATATCCTCACCCGAGGAAAGACTAACCTCGCGCTCGGCCGAAAATCCGCCCATCAAAACCAAAACTTTTTTAGCCATTTATTTAATCCTTTAAATTAAAAATTTTTATGTTATGGTATGGCAAAATAATTAAAGAAAGAATAAATTTGATGCAAAAATTTACAATTTTTTTTCTAAGCTTCATGCTGTTTAGCTCTTCTGCTTATGCTTTCAGCGTTACGCACGATTTTTTAGTAACTGTTGGACCTTTTGACGCCAGCAAAACTGAGTTTACCTATAGCCTTGACGATTCCTCATATCGTGTCAACTCCAAAGTTTCCACCAATGGTTTTTTTGATACGATTTACCCCTTTCAAGCTCTCTACAGTACCTCAGGCAGGTTAAACAATTCGCAAATGACCACCCTTGATTATAACTACACCTCGAAATCTCGTTTTAACACTCGCGGTAAACAAGTTTTTTATAATGATAGGGGCGAACCTTTGTATCAAATTTCTTCCAAAAACGGCAAAGAAAAGAAAAAAACTTTTGCCCCCAGCCCCACCCCGGCCGATACTTTTGATTTGCAAACGGTTTTGGCCAAGCTTGCCTACCAATACAATCAATTGGGTTTTTGCGATTCGCAATTGGCGGTTTATGACGGCAAACGCCGTTTTGATGTTGTTTTCAAAGATTTGGGTGATGACAATCTTTCAGTTAACGAACATTCTTTTTATTCCGGCCCTGCTGCCAAATGTTCCTTGCACATTACCAAGCTTTTGTCCGAAGACGATGATTCGCTTTGGGAATTTTCCGCCAACAAGCCGATTTATTTTTGGATAGCGCGCGATGAATCAAGCAATCATCCCTTCATTGCCCGCGTTATGATTGAAAACACACCTTTGGGCGAACTCAATGCCTATGCTAAAGCCATCAAAGTTAAGGAGTAATTACGCATGTTGGAAAGAGCAGAACTCTTACTTCCGGCCGGATCATTGATCAAATTAAAAACCGCTGTTTTATACGGCGCCGATGCGGTCTATGCCGGTACACCTGATATGTGTTTGCGCGCCCAATCCAAATTCTCTTTTGACGAGCTCAAAGAGGGCATTGACTTTGTTCACTCTCACGGCAAAAAAATTTACCTCACCCTCAATTTATTTATGCACAACCGCGATGTCGAAAAGCTCCCCTCTTTTGTTGACACCTTGCGCGAACTAGATCCTGATGGAGTTTTAATTGCCGACCCCGGTGTTTTTCAATATGTCAAAGAGCATGCGCCCGAGCTTAATTTATTTGTCTCAACCCAAGCCAACATTTGCTCTTGGGCCGCGGTTAAATTTTGGCAATCTCAAGGAGCCAAGCTTTGTGTTTTGGGCCGCGAAGTAACTTTTGCCGAGGCCAAAGAAATCAGGGCAAAATGTCCTGATATTTTGCTTGAATGTTTTATGCACGGCGCCATGTGTATGTCCTATTCCGGGCGTTGTCTGATATCCAATTATTTGACCGATCGCTCGGCCAATCAGGGCAAGTGCGCCCATTGCTGCCGCTGGCATTACAAGCTGCATTTGCGCCTCAAAGACGGCTCTGTCAAAGAGATTATAATTGATGAAAACAACAAAGATGCCTTTGAGTTTTTATTGGAGGAGGAATTCCGTCCCGGCGAATACTATGAAGTAGTCGAGGACGAACACGGCGGCTATATCCTAAATTCCAAAGATATGTGCCTTATGCCGCGCTTGCCCGATTTATTGTCGATTGGCCTCGATTCTCTCAAGGTTGAGGGACGCAACAAAACCGAATACTATGCCGGCACGGTTGCCAGGGCCTATCGCCAAGCCATTGATGATTGGTATGCCTCACCCGATACTTGGGATTATAACAAATACATGCCCGAATTTTATACTTTGCAAAACCGCGGCTATTGTTTGGGCTTTCACGACGGTAAACTGACCAACATCAGCCAAAACTATGAATACACCCGCACTCTCGGCGATTGGCTTTTTGCCGGCTCGATTACCAGTTGGCAAGGTGATGATGCCATCTTTGAGATTCGCAATTTCATTAATGCCGGCGAAGAAATAGAGTTTTTAATTCCCGGCGGATTACAAAACCTAAAATTACGTCTGAGCGAGTTTGAAGATGCCGCAACCGGCGAAATTACGGCAAAAGTATCTGCCGGCCAAGGCAAATCCATCCGCATTCGCCCTCAAGCTTGGAATATACCGTTATCCGAGGTCAAAAAACAACTTCCGCAATATGTTATTGCCCGCAAATTTTCGCCTTTAAGCGGGGACAACAAAGAAATGTTGGAGCATAAAGAGCAAGAGTTTTCTCTTCTTTGCCAAGGCTAATCTTTCAGCCGTCGCGGCTTCATCAAATTGGTTGCCGATTTTTCCAAATGCTCCATTTTCCGGGCATTTTCCATATCGCCCAAATCTTTATATGCCTGTTGCAAATAGCGACATATTTCGGCAATTTCCTTGGTTTTCTCCGGAATGCTCATTTTGCTTTTATCAACCATATCAAGCATTTTTTGTCCCAGCTCCACCCTCATTTCCGGAGATTTAAGCAGATCTTTGGCTTTTTGCCAAATTTCTATGGCCTGAGCAAATTTTTTATGACATACCTCATCTTCAGCCATATTATCATAAGACCAAAACAACAGCATATTGCGTTTTAGCGAATTTTCCAAATGGCACGCCTCATCATTATCGCAAAAATCAACCACTTTGCCATATTCAACTCCGCGTGATTTAGGATTCTTTTCCACCTCTTGGGCTGCATTTTTATAGGCCTCAACAATATTTTTCGGGGCTTCTTTTGACATTATGATTTTTCCTTTCACCAGATAAATAGATATTTTTTTTCATAAAACAATAAATCTTTGGTATTTTTTTCCTTGCTTAGCCAAACAAAATTTTTTACTATCAAACAGCTTTATAACTTAATCACAAAGGGCCAAAATCCATGAGTTACCTTTTTACCAGCGAGGCCGTATCGGAAGGACACCCTGACAAACTATGCGATGCCATCTCCGATGCTCTTTTGGACTTATACCTCAGCCATGACAACAAATCTCGTACAGCAATTGAAACGCTTGCCACCACCGACCGGGTTATTATTTCCGGTGAGACATCAGACTCTTCCGTTACCAAAGACGAGATTGAAACCACCATCCGCCAAACTGTTAAAGACATAGGATATGACCAAAAAAGCTTTTCTTATAATACCTTAAGTATCGAAAATTATCTTCACCATCAATCAAGCGACATCGCCCTTGGGGTTGACAAACAAGGAGCCGGCGATCAAGGCATTATGTTTGGCTATGCCAAA
>CALXUO010000007.1 GCA_944391695.1 uncultured Alphaproteobacteria bacterium | reverse complement strand
TTTTATTCCAAGTCTTTGATACAAAAAGCCATTTCTTTGCCATAAAATTTGAGCAGGCGTTGATAGTGGCGAACACCAAGCGGCTTGCCTTGCTCCATCAACGCAATCATATTCATCGATAGTGGTGTTTGTAAAGCCACGTCTTGGACACTCAAGCCCTTTTCCTTGCGCAAATTTATTAGTTGCGGCGCAATTTGAGAGCGCATAATTTTCTTTAAGTTCATTATCTCAAAACTCCCCTCAAAAATTTTTGGTTAAAAAAAGACCACCTTTTTTAAGAGGCGGTCGGAGAGTTCGAAAATCATACCATGTAAGTTGACTCTTCTAACCTTTAGGCCAAGGCCCTGAACATACGTTAAAAGCTCCCCGACCATAAAAAATATGCATCGGGGATATATTCTACCTCAAAACAAGGTATAACGATGCCATATCCCAGCACCGTACACGGTAAGAGCTTTCGAAAGCTCCGAGCCCACGCAGGCTCTTAAAAGAAAAGATATTTTTTTATTCTTCCGCAGTCAAGCCTTTTTTATTTTGCATTTTTAAAATAAATCTGCCACGAATCACTATTTCTTTTTATCCTCGGCATAGGGGTTTCCGGTTTTGCGCACGGTAATTCTAATCGGAATTCCGCCCAAATCAAAAGTCTCGCGCAGACTGTTGACCAAATAACGCAAATAAGAATCTGGCAATCCCTCGGGGTTGCTCGAAAAAATATAAAATGCCGGTGGTCTGGTCTTGGCTTGGGTGATATAGCGCAATTTAATCCGTCGTTTGTTTTTGCCCAAAGGCGGCGGATTATTATCCAAAATATCGGCAAACCATTGATTAAGCGGCGATGTCGGGATTCTAACATTCCAACGATCATAAACCTTGAATACCGCGCGCATCAACTTGTCCAAATTTTCTTTTTTTAGGGCCGAGATTGTAACCGTAGGAATACCTTCGGCCTGTGTCAGTGATGTCATAAGCTTATAATTAAGCTTGTCCAGCGCCTCTTTCCTATTGGCAATATCCCACTTGTTAAGAGCAATAACCAAAGCCCGTCCTTCATCCAAAACCTGTCGTGCGATGGTCAAATCTTGCTTGTCCAAAACCCCGTCGGCATCCAACACCAACACCACCACTTGCGCCATAAAAGCGGCGTGTTTGGTAGCCGCCGCCGCCATTTTTTCAAGGCTGTCTTCAATTTTGGCGTGTTTGCGCAAACCCGCCGTATCAACCAAATTTATCTTCCGTCCGTTATAGATAAATTCATTGGCAATGGCATCACGGGTTATACCGGCCTCAGGCCCGGTCAACATCCGCTCATCATTAAGCAGCGCATTAACCAGAGTAGATTTGCCGACATTAGGTCTACCCACGATTGCCAATTGCAAAGGTTTTTCATTTTCTGCCGCAACCTTGCTATCTTTTTTGTCTTCAAACGTGGCATCAACTTCTTTCAAGGCCAGATACAAGTCTTGCAATCCCAAGCCATGCTCGGCCGAAAAAGCCATCGGCTGTCCCAAACCTAATTTATACGCCTCAAAAATACTGTCTTCTTGCAGCTTGCCCTCGCATTTGTTGGCCAACAAAACAACAGGCTTGTTCATCTGCCGCACCAACCCAGCCAAATGCTCGTCATAAGGCTGCAATCCGTCTCTGGCATCAAACATAAATATCACCACATCGGCATCGTCAATGGCTTTTTTGGTCTGCTCCCACATTCTTTTTTCAATATTGTCGGTGTTGGAATATTCATACCCGGCGGTATCAATAACCCTAATCGGCAAATCAAAAAGTTTGGCTTCAACCATTTTTCTGTCGCGGGTAACACCGGGTTTGTCATGCACAATAGCCACTTTGCGTCCCGCCAAGCGGTTAAACAAAGTCGACTTGCCGACATTAGCCCGTCCGATGATTGCTGCTTTTAATACCATATCAATTCTTACTTATAGGTGTTTATTTCAGCTTTTTTGGTGGTTAACAACAAGGTTTCATCAACCATAATAGGAGCCATCTCCACACCATCTTCAATTTCGGCAATGCCCATAATCCTGCCGTTATAAGGCGAAATGGAAAATAATTTGCCGTTGGAAGATGCCACCAACAAAGCATCATTTGCTAAAATGGGACCTGAGGTAAATACGCCAATATTGTCTTCTCCCTCGGCATAAGGAATAATGGCCGACCAGACTATTTTTCCGTTTTGTTTGTCAATAGCGGCCAAATCACCGTCATTGGTCAGTACAAATAAGAAATTACCCGCAACCCAAGGTTGGTTTGCGGCAGCAATTTCTTTCTGCCAAATCTTAACCCCGGTACGCAAATCAATTGCGGCCAAAGGAGCATTATAGCCAACTACAAAAACTTTGCCTTCATCAATTATCGGGTTGGCCTTAATAGATGTAATATCAGACATCGATTCTGTTAACGCAGCCGAGGATAGCCATTCGGTCCAAAGCAAAGTTCCGGTAGAGGCCTTGTAGGCTTGAATTTGACCGTTTGAAAAAGCCGCTACCACCAAATCATCTCTTACGCTGTATGCCGGAGATGCCCCGCCGATCATGGTCGTACTTTCGGCTTCGATTTTGTCTTTCCATAAAATATCGCCGCTTTCAATTTTAAGAGCAAAAATGCCGTTGTCCAATGTTTGAGCTATGACCAATTCTTCATTTACCGTAGGCGCAATTCTAATTGGCGATTTCAAATCTTTTTCCCAGACAATTTCTCCCGATTGGGCATCCAAAGCATACAACACGCCATATCCGGTTGCCGCAAAAACTTTGTTGCCGTAAACCGCCAAACCGGCCCCTCTGATGGAAGAGCTTTTTGCTTCATGGTTAGCAGGTTTTAAGCGCTTTTTCCAGACATTATCGCCGTTGCTTAAGTTAAAAGCCGAAACGACACCTTCTGCATCCATTGCAAACACAACACCGTCTTTAGCCACCGGAGCCGATATTAACACCTGGCGTTTTGAGGATCCCTCACCAAACGAAACTTCCCAAATTTCATCCAGATTTCCACCGGCTTTAAGATGTCCGCCCAGATGCTCAGAATTATTGCCGCTTTGCGACCACGCCGTGTTAGTCTTTGCCCGTGGCAATTTGATTTTAATCTGTCCGGACACATATTCCGGCTGCAAATTTTTGTTTTCCCTGATAACGCTGACACGCTCACCGTCAATATTGAGCGGGTCTTTACCAAACATGCCGCATCCGCCAAGCAGTACTGCAACCAAAAAACCATAAATAACTTTTTTCATCTTTGATACACCTTAATAAAATATCAGTTAGTTTCTTCCAAAATGTTAATCATATCACGCGCTCTGGCTTTTAGGGTATCAGAGGCTTTGGCCGAAGATGTTATTTTTTCATATTCAATTTTGGCTTGAGCGTTGTTGTTTTCTCTTATATAGAGCATTGCCAAAAGCTCTCTTGCAACATCAGATCCATTTTCATCATTAAGCAAAGGCTCAAGCAAAGGCTTAATCTCTGAGGCCGGAGCATTGCCGTCTAATTTATATGATGCCAACTTCAAGGCCGCAATATCTCTCATCTGAGAGGAAGTGTCCGTATCATTTATCATGGTTTGCAACACGGCAACGGCATCATCTTTTCTGTCTTGTTCAAGATAAACATTGGCAATTTGAATTTTGGCCAAATCAGCATAGATTCCCGAGGCTTTTTCTGCCAAGGTATTGTAGATACCTAAACTTTCGTCAAACCGGCCTTGATTTTGCAAAGATAAGGCAATGGAATAGGCATTTGACAACTCCTGATTTTTTCTTTGTTGCCAAGCCTTAATACTTTCAAAACTTACGGTCAAGGTCAAAACCAAGGCAATTCCGATTATGATAAAAAGCCCGTATTTATTCCATATTTTTTGCAGTTCTTCGTTTTTAACTTCTTCCACCACTTCACGTAATAAGGCGTCTTCTTCGATTTTGTTTTGCAATTTATTTTTCATTATTTTCTCCATATTTTAAGATGCTTATTTGCTTATATCCCAAATATCACAATTAAGCAAAGCAAATTTTTATTATCTGACTATTTCATGGATCAAAAACTTCTTAATCCACTGTAAGTCGCTGATTTTCATTTTGGTCCCGAAAGTTATGGTGTTATCCTCAGATATGATGGATACAAAGAAACGTCCGGTTGCCGGATTTTTGGTAATCTCGATAGCTTCAATATCTTTTTTGAAAATTTCGTTATGTTTGGTCGAAAACAACATATATTTGTGAGTATTGACGATTTTATGTTTTTTTATGACCAATTTTTCTTTGCGGAACAAGATTTGCAAGGCAATAATAATTATTACGACGCCAAGAACCGACATACTATAAAGAGTTGACGCAAAAGTTTGCCTAAAAGTATCAATATTGGTTAATACCATGAGCAAAATTGCGCCTATCAGCAATATTGCGATCCAAGCCAAAAGATTGTAGGCATCCCATAATATTTTTCTGACCTTTAGGACGATTTTATCTTTTTTGCGCACAAAACAAACAGCATTAGGCAAATTATCATAAGTGTCGTAAGTATCTTGAATTATACCCAATTTATATAATTGCCCGATTGATTTGTTAATATTTTTGAGCTCAATGGACTTAAGTCCATCATCTGTGTCAATTAAAATCGGCAATTTAAATTGTTTGGCATATTCTTTCCATTTTTTGCGCACACCTTTTGATGATGTAGACAAATAAAGGGGCACGATTTTTTCCGGATTGGAATGATAAAGCTCAATTACATATCGATTCTGGGTCAAAAAGCCTGATTGCAAAAACTCAACCCTGAATCTTACGCCGGTATAATTTTTCAACTCTTCCTGCAGGATAATCCGATCGCGAAAGATGGGTCTTTTTATAATGGTAACTTTTTTACCGACAAATTTATATTTATTATAACGGACATAGAGAAAAATATTGGTAACCACCATACCGATACCGACCAACGCAAAACACAAATCAAAAAACCACACCGCCAAAACCGGCTGATAAACAACAATGTCTCCGGCCGGAATAATTTCTTCGCCCCCTGTTTCAAAAGCATTAAGCCATTCATAAACACCAAGTAAGAATAACAAAAACCCAAATACGATTCCCGGCAATAACAACTTCAAATTTGCTCTGTCGGTTAAGAAAGCATCTCTTTTTTTGTAGTTAAATTCAAGCTTATTACTCAAATGGCAAGGTATGATATTATACATAATATTTTCCTTTTAGACTTGATCAATTTAATCTCTATGCTATCCGAAAAAAATTAAATATTCATCAATTTTTTGCTAAATTTTATCATATTTTAATAATCTTGCCGTTAATGTTAAATCAAATAATGATTATTGCAAGGAGCAAAAATGGGAAATTACGAAATTTTTTCATACACCTACGGACTGAACATGAGTTTGTTTGCCTTGATTTGTCTCATAATTTCTGGTTTTTTTGCCGCCCAGGAAAAACGTTTGTTATCGCCGATAAGTTTTTTAATAACGGCCATAGTTTTTGACTTTGCCGGCAGTTGGAGTGAGAAACTGGCGCTTAATGCCTATGAGGCCGGGCAAGGAATAGAAACGTACGTAATGTTTGAGTTGCTGTTGTTTTTGGTTTCTATGATTTTTATGCTTTCGGCGGCATCATCTTTTATTTCAGGTTCTTCAAGCAAAGATAGCTTTTATGCATCGTTGCCGGTTTGGATTTTGGGTGGTCTTGGCGGCATAGCGGTTATTTTGTTTACGGTTATTATTCCGGCCGGAGACATAGTCAATAATATGCGGCTTATTTTCCCGTTTGTTTCGTTTTTATATTTGGCGATAGGGCTGGCCTCGCGTTTTAATTCTTCCCACAACAACGGCTATGTGTTGGCATTTGGTGTAACGGTGATTTTGGCCGTAATTATCGGATTGAAATTTTTTAATATTTATACCAAGTGGTATATCACGCCGATGTCATATACGTTGTTTGCTCTGAGCTTTTTGTTGATGAAAACCAATTCTTTAGAGGATGAACTTGAAAAGTCCGAACAAGAGATAGCTAAATATAACCGCCGCATTGAAGAGATTATAAAATCATCACCTTTCCCGATTATTATATCACGTCTAAGTGATGATAGGATAATTTTGGCCAACGACAATGCCATAAAATTATTTGGTATCAAGCCGCAAGAAACAGATAAATATCATCTCAAAGACTTTTTTGCCGATTCGGACAATCGCCGTCTGCTATTAGAGCGAATTGAAGAGCAAAAAGAAGTGCAAGACTTTGAAGTCTTGGTAAAAACATCTTCAACCGACACACCTTTTTGGCTTTTAACTTCGGCCAACATCATAGATTATAATTACGACGTCGCCCTCTATTCGGCATTTCAGGACATTACCTCACGCAAAAATCGCGAGGCGTTGTTGCAAAATCAGGCCACCAGGGATCCTTTAACGTCGCTTTATAACAGGCGTTATTTTGAAGACGAAGTCAAAAAACAAATTATTTATTCCAAGAACGCCAAACAGCCGTATAGTGTTTTGATGATTGACGCCGACTTTTTCAAAAAAGTCAATGATACCTATGGTCACAAAGTAGGGGATAAAGTATTGATAGAGCTTGCCGCCCGAGCCGAAAGAGCTCTGCGTGATAAGGATATTGTAGCTCGCTATGGCGGCGAAGAATTTGTGGTGTTTTTGCCGGATATTAATGTTTCTCAGGCGCAAAAAGTAGCAGATCGTCTGCGTGAAAGCATAGCTTCCGTGGTTGTTTATTCCGACGATAATCAGGAAGTAAGATTTACGGTTTCCATCGGTGTATCATCATCGGATATTTCCGACAATGTTGATACCCTGATAAAGACCGCCGACGAAGCTTTATACAAAGCCAAACAGGGCGGGCGCAATAGGGTTGAGATATTTACCAAAGAAGACTTAAAGAAATTTATAAGTGATGGCGAGCAGATGAGCAACGAGGAAAAGAAAAATTTGCATCCTATTTATGACAAAGAAAATTCAGCCGAGATATCGTTACTTGACGGGGTAGACACCAAAGATTTTGCTGACAAAGGATAAACAAAATGTCTTGTCCTAAATTTGAAGTTTGCGGTGGTTGCCGTTATCGCGATATGAGCTATGAGCAATATTGCCAATTAAAGCGGCAGCATTTTATTGATACACTATCACCGGTTATTTCTTCATCATGCAAGATAAACCAGCCGCTGTTTATTCCCGATAACACCAGACGTCGGGCAAGTCTTGCATTTGAAGCTTCAAAAAACGGCTTAATTTTAGGCTTTAATTCTCAAGCCTCCCACCAAATCATTGATATACAAAACTGTTTATTACTAACCCCAAAACTGAACAAAGTTTTGCCGTTTATCAAAGGACTGTTGGAAGAGATTTGTCAAACACCTTATAATATCAAAAAAGGCAAAAAACACATATCGTCCCGCATTACCAAAGGAGATGTTTTTATTTGCGAAGCCTGTAACGGAATAGATGTTGTTTTGGAATACAATGCACCTTTAAGCCTAGAGCACCGCATGATTATTTTTGAAAAGAGTCAAGCAGACAATGACATTATTCGCATATCGCATCGCAAAGATGCTTTTTCTTCTGCCGAAACAATTATTGAAAAAATTGCACCTTTCATCAAAATCGGCAATTACGAAGTTACAATTCCGGCCGGCACTTTTTTGCAGCCATCAGCTCCAGGACAAGAAGCTTTAACGTGGTTGGTTATGAAATACATGCAGTCCGTGCAAGGGAAAATTGCCGATTTATTTTGTGGTGTCGGGACATTTTCTTATTTTTTATGTGATTTGCCAGATGTTAAGATTACCGCAGTCGATTCTTCTGCGGCTTTGCTCAAAGGATTTAACGCTTCCATCAATCGCAATCAAATAAAAAACATTCAAATTATCAATAAAAATTTATTCAAATATCCGCTTGATAAAAATGAGCTCAAAGATTTTTCCGCCATAGTATTTGATCCGCCGCGTGCAGGAGCATCAGCGCAGTGCAAAGAGATTGCGCTTTGCCCGTCAGGCCCCAAGATAATTGTTGCGGTGTCTTGCAATCCTGCAACCTTTATCAACGATGCCAAGAGCTTAATTTCAGGCGGCTATAATCTCAAAGAAGTTACCATGGTAGATCAGTTCATCTATTCTGACCACAGCGAGCTGGTTGCCTTCTTTACAAAATGAGATATGTAATTTATATTGATTTCATCAAAATATGAAAGCAACGCAAAATGAAACGATTTATAGCATATTTTTTTATTACCATTCTCTGTGGATGTGCCGTAGCATCTGAAGATAGTTATGATTGTCCGCAAATTTCTATTCCGCGGGAGAGCGCAAAAATTTTTCAAAATGACGGTACGGCAGATAAATTTCAAATCAATCTTACCGGCTATGAAGGTTATTGTTACAAAGATCCGGCCGATAACCGTCGCTATTCCATAATTACGCCGATTTTTGAAGTTAGGCGTTTGGAAGCAAGCTCAGTTACCTCAATAGATGTTGATTTCTATGTCAAAACCTCAGTCAATGCCGAAAATTATTTAGGCATTCGCAAATTCTCACAAACCTTAAATATTCCGCAATCTGTAAAAGAGATGACAATCAAAGGACGCCAAACCAAAACAAGGATAAGCAATCCGCCTTATAAAATTTTTAGCATTGAACTGGGGCTTGCTCTAACTGAAGCCGAAAAAGCAAAAGCAAAAAAGATGTTAGATATAAATTACGAATATTTACCCAAAGAAGAGGTAGAAGATACAGCAATTGAAACAATATATCTAGAAATTGCACCCGACGAGGAGATAATTTATTCCAAGACAGATTCTAAGCCTTTGGTGGTAAAGAAAAATCGTAAAAAAAGCAACTGTTGTGATTAATTAGGAGGACAATATGTGTCATAAACAAGAAAAACAAATGGCCAATGCCGTTCGTTTTCTATCTGCCGAGATGATAGAAAAGGCCAAATCCGGCCACCCTGGGATGCCTTTGGGCATTGCCGATGTCGCCACGGTTTTGTTTTCCAAATATATTAAAATAACACCTGATAATCCCAAATGGTTTGACCGCGACCGTTTTGTATTGTCGGCCGGTCATGCCTCAAGTTTGCTCTATTCATTGTTTTATCTGTTGGGTTATAATGATATAAACATTGATGATTTGAAAAACTTTCGCCAGCTTGGTTCCAAAACGGCTGGTCATCCGGAATATGGCCATCTTAAAGGCATTGATATGACCACCGGTCCTTTGGGGCAGGGTATATCATCGGCTGTGGGCATGGCCTTGGCCGAAAAGATTATTGCCGCCAAATACGGCTCGGATGTATGCAATCACTATACCTATGTAATTATGGGGGATGGTTGTTTGATGGAAGGCATTTCAGAAGAGGCAATTTCTTTAGCCGGACATTTGAAGTTAAACAAGCTGATTGCCTTTTGGGACAATAACGATGTAACCATTGACGGCAATGTCAATATTGCCTCGTCAACTGACCAAATAGCTCGTTTCAAAGCCAATGGTTGGAACACAATTTCAATCAACGGGCATAAGTATCATCAAATAGAAAAAGCCATTAAAAAAGCTCAAAAATCAGACCGTCCGACCTTAATTGCCTGCAAGACCATCATCGGCTATGGTGCGCCCAACAAGTGCAATTCGCCCAAGTGCCACGGCTCACCTTTGGGGGCGGATGAGCTGGCTCTAATGCGCCAAAATTTGGGCTGGACATCAGAGCCGTTTGAGGTTCCAGAAGATATCCTAAACAATTGGCGTCAATCCGGCAAAAGGTGTTTTGGTCAGGATAAGGCTTGGGAGCAACGAGCAAAAGCCAAAGGCAAAGAGTTTTTAGATGCCATATCTGGCAAATTGCCCAAAGGCTGGGACAAAGAGCTAAACCAGCTAAAAGAAGACGCCATTAAAGAAAATATTTGTGTTGCCACCCGCAAGGCCTCACAAATGTGTTTAGAAGCCATTATGCCTCATGTTTCCAATTTGGTTGGTGGTTCGGCTGACTTGGCAGGTCCCAACATGACCATGAGCAAGGTAAGTAAAACCATCACCTCTCAAGACTATAACGGAAACAATGTTGAATATGGTGTTAGAGAGCACGCCATGGGCGCCATCATGAACGGTATGGCCTTGCATGGCGGTATCATACCTTTTGGCGGCACATTTTTGGTATTTTCGGATTATTTGCGTCCGTCCATGCGCTTGGCATCATTGATGGGCTTGCACAATATCTATGTCATGACCCATGATTCGATTGGCGTTGGCGAGGATGGGCCGACTCATCAACCAATCGAGCATTTGGCATCGTTTAGGGCCATGCCCAATATGTTGGTATTTCGTCCCTGCGATGTGGTAGAAACTGCCGAGGCTTGGGGCTTGGCTTTAGAGCAAACAGCTACGCCGAGCATTTTGGCCCTAAGCCGTCAAAATTTGCCGCTTGTGCGCCATGATGCCAAGCTAAATATGTCGGCCCGCGGGGCTTATGTTTTAACAGGCGATATCAAGAAAAGACAAGCAACCTTGATTGCCACCGGTTCAGAGGTTTCTTTGGCGTTAGAGGCTCATAACAGGCTAAAACAAGAGGGCATAGAAACGGTTGTTGTGTCAATGCCTTGTTCTGAGTTGTTTGATAAGCAAGATATTAGCTATCAAGAGGATATTTTGGGAAATAAACCGCGTATTGCGGTTGAGGCGGCCTCCAAGTTTGGTTGGGAAAAATACGTAGGTTTAACCGGCGATATCATCGGCATGGACGGTTTTGGCGCCTCGGCTCCGGCGGCGGAGTTGTATAAATACTTTGGTATTACAACAGAAGAGATTGTCGACGCGGTAAAAGATGCACTAAAATCTTAGAAAATAGCTTGCAAAGGAAGATAGTTTTTATATATTAATTTCAGTTAAAATTTTTTATTTAAGGAGAAAATAATGCCTTTAGTTACAATGCGTCAGATATTGGATCACGCTGCCGAGAACAACTATGGTGTTCCGGCTTTCAACATCAATGATATGGAGCAGGTAATTGCCGTTTTGCAGGCTGCCCGCAAGGTCAATGCACCGGTTATTTTGCAAACCTCAACCGGTGCGCGCAAATTTGCCGGCGACCCGATGATTCGCCACATGGTTGCCGCCGGAATTGAGATGTTTCCCGAGCTTCCGATTTGTATTCATCAGGATCATGGCTCATCGGTAGATATCTGCCAGTCTGCCATTGTAAATGGCTATTCTTCGGTAATGATGGACGGCTCGTTAGAGGCCGACGGCAAAACACCGTCATCTTTTGAATACAATGTTAAGGTAACCAAAGAGGTTGTAGCCCGCGCTCATGCGGTTGGTGCTTCGGTAGAAGGCGAGCTTGGCGTAATCGGCTCGTTGGAAACCGGCAAAGGCGACAAAGAAGACGGTCATGGCGCCGAGGGTACGATAGACAAGAAAAAATTGGTTACCGACCCAGACGAGGCCGCTCGTTTTGTAGCCGAGACCAAGTTGGATGCTTTGGCGGTTGCGGTTGGCACTTCGCATGGTGCCTATAAGTTCACTCGCAAACCCGATGGTGAGATTTTATCAATCGAAACGATTGAGAAGATTCATCAAAAATTGCCCAACACTCATATGGTTATGCATGGCTCATCATCAGTTCCGCAAGAGTTGCAGGATTTGATAAACGCCTATGGCGGGGCTATTCCGCAAACCTATGGTGTTCCGGTAGAAGAGATTGTAAGGGGCATCAAATCAGGTGTTCGCAAGGTAAATGTGGACACCGATTGCCGCATGGCCATCACCGGAGCCATCCGCAAGATATTTGCCGAAAACCCCAAAGAATTTGACCCGCGCAAATACCTAAAACCGGCGATAGAAGAAATGCAAAAAGTATGCGAGGCGCGCTATATTGCCTTTGGCGCGGCAGGTTTTGCCGATAAGATTAAGGCCATCCCGATGTCAGAGATGGCCAAACGCTACGCCGCAGGCGAGATTTAGGCTTTTTCTTTAGCGTTTAGGACTAAAATCCCCGCAACTGAAGTTGCGGGGATTTTTTGCTTGCCAACAAATTAAATTTGTTCTAACTTCAATCTTGCCTAAGGCGAGTTGCCTTGGGTGGTGCTTAGTAAACACCATACAGGAAAAACTCCTCCAAGGGGAGTGCGTGATATAAGAGTGCTTTTTGCACGACGAATAAACGCGGCTGTCCTGTACAGTTTACTAGCTCCCCGCCTTGTTTTTTAAACAAAGGCGGTTTTGTTTTATAACAAAATAAGGAGTTAAAACTGATGAACTTAAAACAAATCATGCGCGCTCAAATTGCGCCACAACTAATAGCCCTAAGAAAGGCAAGGGGCTTGAGTATTCAAGACGTGGCCTTGCAAACGCCATTATCGATGAACATGATAAATATTATGGAGCGGGGCGAAAGACTAGCCACCCGCCACTACCTGCGCCTCATCAAGTTTTATGGCAAAAAATTAGAGTTTCGGCTAACCGATATAAAATAAACTACCCCAAAAAAAGGAGCTATAACTAAAGCTCCTTTTTAATTTTTACCATGGTACACCGTCAATACATCTCTCCGGCGTTTTTTCGCAATCAGGGTTTCCTTTTTCATACAAAGCATGACTTTCAGGGGAAAATTCTCCCACCTTAACGCAAGCACTCAACAAAACCACCATCAACAAAGCAATTATTTTTTTCATCATTCTACCTCACCAAAATTCTGCCCCAAACCAAGAACACCATAGCCAAAATACCAAGCCTTGCCAGTTGTACCAACCAAACACTTTTGTTATAATTTTTGCTGCTAAGCCAAACCGCAATAATGATTTTGTATGAATAAAAAACCAAAATTGCAAAAGTCGACATATAACACAACGCCCACAATATACTCAATTTCGAGGTATAAACGATATGGAAATGATGCATAAAAAAGTCATATATGGTGCGCCCCTTTAAGTGTCCGGCCAAAAGAGAAGCAAAAGTTCTCATAGCAAAATGCAAAATGATAAGCCCCAAAACGCCAAACTTCCAAAAGGTTGCCCCCAAAGATAATTCCCCCTTAAAAAGCTTGTCTAACATTTTCCTTTTCCCTATAACTATCCATATCTAAAATTTATCTTTAAGTTACTTTTTCTTCAAGCAGATAATGTTTTTTTCTAACAGTTAGTGATATTAACCGCCAAACCACCAAGAGATGTTTCTTTATAGCGTGTACTCATATCTTTGCCGGTTGCATACATGGTTTTAATAACATTATCCAACGACACAATATGTTTGCCGTCCCCTCTCATGGCAAGTCTGGCCGAGTTAACCGCTTTAACCGCGCCCATGGCATTGCGTTCAATACAAGGCACTTGCACCAACCCGTTAACCGGATCGCAAGTCAGCCCCAAATTATGCTCCATGGCGATTTCTGCTGCTTGTTCAATTTGCTCGTTTGTTCCGCCCATGGCTGCCGCCAAACCAGCCGCCGCCATAGAACAAGCCACACCAATCTCGCCCTGACAGCCGACCTCGGCTCCCGAGATAGAGGCATTAGAGCGATAAAGCGAGCAAATAGCCGCCGCCGTGGTCAAAAATTTTACCACCCCGTCTTCAACCGTAAACGGAGAGTTGTGCGAGGAAAACCGAATAAAATAGCGCAACACCGAAGGTATAATTCCGGCCGAGCCCATAGTCGGAGCCGTAACCACTCTGCCGCCGGCGGCGTTTTCTTCTGCGACGGCAAATCCCCACATATTAAGCCAGTCAATAACCTCCAAACCGTCTTGCTGATTTTTCAAAAACTTGACTTTTAATCTCTCGTATATTTCCGGAGCTCGGCGCTTCACCTCAAGTCCGCCCGGCAAAACCCCTTGCTTTTTCATCCCCCGTTCAATAGCCTCTTCCATAATGTTGTGTATTTTTTGTAAATAGTCCAAAACCTCACTTTCTTTTTGCAAACAAACTTCGTTTTGCAATACAACTTCCGAGATTGCCAGATTATATTTTTGGCAAATCTGTTGCAGTTCGGCACAGCTGTCAAAATGGTGCGGAACATTATACACCGTCTGTTCAAAGCGCTTGTCCATCTCATCTTTGCGCAAAACCGTGCCGCCGCCGATCGAAAAATATGTTTCTTCCAAAATCTTTTTACCCTTATTGCCTAAAGCAGTAAACTTCATACCGTTGGAATGTTCCGGCAAAAATATCTCTTTATTCAAAACCATATCTTTGTCCAAGTCAAAAGCCAACGGCTTTTGTCTGGCCAAATGCAACATTTTATCTTTTTCAACCGAAACATAATAAGGCTGATTGGGGTCAACATCTTCGGCGGTCATTCCCATCAAACCCAAAACAATCGCCCTCAGCGTTCCGTGTCCGACACCGGTCAAGGCAAGAGAACCATACAAGTCAACTTTGAGGGATGTTACTTTATCAATCAGATTTTCTGTCGCCAAATTATCAACAAATCTTTTGGCCGCCTTCATCGGTCCCACCGTGTGCGAACTCGACGGTCCGATACCGATGGCAAAAATTTCTTTTAAGGGATAATACATTACAAATATGTCCTGATATCTTTATAAGGTTTAATTCCGAGTTTGAGCAAAATATCGGCAATATATTGATGCAAATTAGTCCACTCGGTGTTTTCATCAATAAATTGCTTGGCTCTTTGAGGTGATTTCGACAGCTGAACCTCAATCGTTTCTTTCAAGATGTCTTGCATTGCCTGCTCAAATTTTGCAAAATCAATTCTGATTTTGGTATTCTCACTCATGACAATGGCTTTGGCTTTCATCAAATAGTTAAAATGAATCAAATCACCCATCCTATGCGGCTGGATAAGCTGTGGCTTGGCTTTCAACAACATCCGCATTATCCAGGTAACATAAATTTTTTTCAAAGTCTCATCGCTGATAATTCCGGCCTTTACATATTGTCCCATCATGGCAATTGACACCACATCGGCTTTGTTTTCTTCAATCGTATGCTGATAAACCCCCAACGCGGTTTTATATGAGGAATCAGGCCCCAGCGAATGCCCGTTTTCATGCCCGATGGTAAAAATATGCTCGGCCTCCTCATCATAAAATTGATGAAATTCTTTTTCAAGCAGGGCATCAAGCATCTTTTTGGTCCGTTCTTTGTCTGTTGTCATCCTCACTTGTCGGTGATAGACATTGCGCCTGCCGCCGCCGGTCTTAACTGCCAATTTGTCGTCATTGGGCAAATTTTGTGCAATAACTATTGCACCGCGGCATTGCGCATACTCTCCCTGCAAAGTGGCCAAATCAACATCAACCATGGTTTGTTTAATTTCATCACTGTCATCAACTTTTTGCTCATACTTGTCCGCCAACGGCATCAGTTTAGCCAAAGCTTTCATCTGGTTTTTAAATGTCAAAATAAGCTCGGTCCCTTGTTTGTTGACAATCCCGGCCCTGATACCAAGCATATCTTTAGGTGTCGGCAAAATACCATAAGCCTCCAACATATCCGCCAGTTCTTGATTATCAAATATGGTTGGCGTCATCTCATCATCGTAATTTTCGCGCGATAGGGTAAACTCAAGCGGTGTGTCTTGCAACACCGCCCAGTGCTTATCGGCCAACATATCCATATCTTCGTTGTTTTGTAGCAAAGCCTGAGCTTGCCAGCCCAGATAGTCATTAAATTCATGGTTGGTGGAATAATGCGCTGCCACTTCCAACTCATTGGCAATTTTTGAAAAAGCCTGGGCAAAATACTCCGTATAATCAATTGCCTTTAGCTCGTCGCCGTTGCGTCTTACCATGGTGCGGGCGGATAATATTTTTTTCACCTCATCAACTTTGCCTTTCTTAAGCATCTTAGCAATAATGCCGTGAAATTCGTCAACACTCATGTCGGTTGGGTAAAAATTGCGTCCCTTAAATTCTTTCACGCCTTCAAAAATCCTCACCGGCTCGGGGTCAATTCCGTTAAGCCCAGACACCCCGTCAAGCGAGTTAAAAATCTTCAATGCTTTGGCCGCATGAGCGTTTTCTTTTGCCTTATCTTCCAATCCTTTTTTAAGCTCTAAGTTTAGCGGATGATCTTGCTCTAAGGCCACATCATTGATAATCCTTCCGGCTTCAACCAAGTGCTTAAGGGCTTTTTTATCGCCCTCGGCCAGATTTTTATACCCTTGAAAATCCTGATCAATCATATTAATGGCAATCATCTGCTCATTAATCATCTTGTCAAGCTTATCCTCATCAAGAGCAATCTTGTAGCCGTTAATTGCGGTCATCTTTTATCTCCACGGTTCTAAATCTAAATACCTCGATACTCTCCGACCAATGCGACGGACTAAGCCCGGCTTTTATCTTAAGCTCGGTCAAAAACTCTTGGCTGTCAGGTATTTTCTCCCACACCGCCGGCAAGAACAATCCTTGCCGTTTGCCGTCTTTAATCAAAAGCCCGTCAATATGGGGTTGTATTTTAGATAACAAGTCATCGGCAGAATTAAACTCAATCTTTTCAAAATTAGTCAGCAAAGATATGCTAAAATCAATATCTTTAAGCTCATCTTGGGTTACCGGCTTAAATCTTGGGTCATTCATTGCTGCGGCAAAAGCATTGTTGGCCAAATCAATCGCAATGGCGTTTTCCGGCAACAATGACCCGATACATCCGCGCAAATTCCCGTTTTTTTCCAAGGTAACAAATGATGCCCCGCGGTTAAACAACACATCACCAAACTCATCGCGTCCGGGCTTATAAACCTGGTGTTTTTCAACCGCCAAATTAAGAGCGTTTCTGACAATTGAGAGCAAAGCCTCTTTGTTGTGGCGGGCAAAATTTTGCAAATGCTCTTCTTCCAACTCAATTCCCGTCAGTTCTTGTTCTTCTTCCGCCTCTTCATAACTCCAGGCACCATAGCCCACAACCTTTGTTTTCTCGCCCGAAGTATCGCCTGAGTTTACCATATCCAACAATTTGGGCACAAACCCCAATTCTTGAGCCAAAATCATGGCCGTATTAATACCGGTTGCCCCACAAGACTGATGGCTGGCCAAAGGAATTGACAGCTCAATTTGTTTGGCGGTTTGAGCGTCTTCTTTTTTGGCCTCGTCATATTTCAGATAGTGCGACAAATCGGCCGAGATAATAAGGATTGTGTCATCATCTTTAAGATATGGCAGCAAGGCTTGAGCAATATCTTTTGGCTCAGCCTGACCATACAACATAGGCACAATGGTAAACTTATCCAAAGTTTTTTGCAAAAACGGCATCTGCACTTCCAGAGCATGTTCATCTTTGTGAGCTCTTGCATTTGGCCTAAACAAAGGATTTTGTTTTAGCTCGTTAGTAATTTTATCATTGGTTTTAACAATTCCCAAAGGTGTCCTAAAACTTTTTGCCTCAGCCAAAGCCACCCCTTTAACATATTCGCGGTGCGCCGGCCCAAGGAGCAAAACTTTTTTAATTTCGTTCTCAAACGGCAACAGCCTTTTATAAGCATGAGCCGCCACCTGAGCCGAGTACTTGTAGCCTGCATGCGGCACCACCATAATATGTGGTCTTGTACTCAAACTTGATGCCACATGCTCCAAATAGCCATCCAAATCTTTGTCCAGTTGATAGACATCGGCCGGATAAAACAACCCAGCCACTGCCATTTCCCTCACAGGGTTAATATCTTCATCACTCAAGGCATAATCCACAATTTTTTCGTTGTTGGCCGATACATAGTCACCAAGATAAGAAACATTAAAAAACACCACCACTCCTATAATTGCAGCAATCATTAAATACGAGGGGATTTTCTTGCGGTCGATTTCCATGTTTCTTAACCCTTTAGCTAAAAATTTTTACTTACCCTTGCCGATAACCTTTTTGCCACCCATATAAGGTTGCAACTTGGCCGGAATATTAACACTTCCGTCGGCGTTTTGGTGGTTTTCGATAAACATTACCAAAGCCCTCGGTGTGGCAATACCCGTGTTGTTAAGGGTATGGGCATATTTTACCTTGCCGCTTGCGTTTTCGCGATAGCGCAAATTGGTGCGTCTTGCCTGCCAGTCGGTAATATTGGAGCAAGAGTGTGTCTCGCGATAGCAGTTTTGGCTCGGCAACCAAGCTTCCAAATCATATTGGCGGTATTTGGGCGCGCCCATATCGCCGGTGCAAATGTCCAAAACCTGATACGGCAGTTCCAAATCTTGCAATACTTCTTCCGATATGCTCAAAAGTTTTTGGTGCCATTTTTCGCTTTCTTGCAAATCGCCCTTGCAGATGATAAATTGCTCGGTTTTCATAAACTGGTGCACACGGATAAGCCCTTTGGTGTCTTTGCCGGCGGCGCCTGCCTCGCGGCGGAAACAAGGCGAAAATCCGGCATACATAATCGGCAAATCGTTTTCGCTCAACAGCTCATCGGCATGAAGCGAGTTCAAAATAAGCTCGGCCGTGCCCGAAAGATAAACATCATCAGCCGGCATATAATAAATCTCATCTCTCGAGAATGGCAAATATCCTTGGCCGTAAAGCGGCTTTTCCTTAGAGATTGACGGCACCGAAATAACAGTAAACCCGTGTTTCCTCAATTTGTCCAACACCATCATGTGCATAGCAAGCTCAAGCTGTGCCAAATCGTTTTTCAAAGCATAGGTGCGTGCGCCCGATACTTTGGCAATCCGCTCCATATCGGTCCAGTCGTTAATCTCACACAGCTCAACCTGATCGCGCGGTGTAAAGTCAAACTTGCGCGGCTCGCCAACTCGGCGAATAACCACATTGCCGCTTTCGTCCTCGCCGACCGGACAGTCCTCAGCCGGATAGTTCGGCATCCTTAAAATCATGTCGTCAAACTTGGCTTGCATTTCATCAAGTGCGGACTGTTCTTTTTTGAGTTCTTCACCGATAGCCTTGCTCTTGGCAATGATGTTGGCTTTTTCTTCCGCCGGGGCCGATTTGATAGAGTTGCTAAGCTTGTTTTTCTCCTCGGCCAATGCCTGCGACGAGGTCTTGAGTTTGTTCAAATCCAAATAAACTTTGATAAGTTCATCCACCTTTTCGGCCGCAAAACCTTTTTTGCCCAAAGATTTTTTAACCCAGTCGGTATTTTCGACAATAAATTTAATATCCAACATCTTTTTTCCCTAAAATCCTTATACAAAAATTCAATTATCAAATCTGGCGCTAATCATACCAATTTTCCCGCCAAAAACAACAAAAAAAATCACTTTGCCCGCTTTAAAAAGCAGAAAACCTTTAAGCCAGTTTT
>CALXUO010000006.1 GCA_944391695.1 uncultured Alphaproteobacteria bacterium | reverse complement strand
GCCGCGAGAATCCAAAATCTCTCTGGCATGAATATCGATAATAGCACTCATTTTTTTCTCCTATTAAATTATAAAAAAGTGTTGCCTCTAAAATCTTTCATTTTTATAATAATGTCAATCATATTTTGAGAGGTTAGCACATGTTTTCGGATAAATGGCACAAACGCTTTATGGAAATGGCTCAGTTGGTTAAGACTTGGTCCAAAGATCCTTCAACCAAGGTCGGCGCCGTGGTGGTGGGGCCTAATCGGGAAATTCGCTCCACAGGATATAACGGTATTGTCAGAGGAGTTAACGACGACTTGCCGGAGCGTTTGGAGCGGCCAACCAAATACGACTTTTTTGAACACGCCGAGCGCAACGCCGTGTATAATGCCTGTCTTATCGGCGCATCGCTAAAGGGGTGTGTTATCTATGTTACATCTATGCCCTGCCCCGATTGCGCCAGAGCTATAATTCAATCGGGGATTAAGATGGTGGTTACTTACAAGTTTGAACCCCAAGAAGGACAACCTGCCGGTACTTGGCGCGATAAGGTGGCTTTTTCCGAGCAAATGCTCAAAGAGGCCGGAGTGGAATGTCTATATTTGTAAGTTAAAAATTGTTGAGCGGGTGTCTTTAAATATTTCTTTTTAGTAATATATGATTGGCAATCGGTTGATTCTCTTCGAATCATACGTTTTTAGGAGACGGCAATGAAAATTTTGATTGCGGACGATCATGCACTATACAGAGACGGTTTGAGACTTAATTTGAACAACTTGCTGCCTCAAGCCCAAATATTGGACGCGGCTTCCTTTGGTCAGGCAATTGATGTTTTGAAAAATAATAAAGATATTGAGCTAATTTTGCTTGATTTGGATATGCCGGAAATGAGTTGGGAAGATGGTATCAAAAACATCAAAGAATTAATGCCGGATTTGCGAATTGGCGTAATATCGGCCTTAGAAGATGCCCATATCATAAAAAAAGCCCTCAATCTTGGTGTTTGTTGCTATTTGCCCAAAAATATTAATACCAAAGTGCTAAACTCTGCTCTTTGCTTAGTCTTAAACGGTGGAACATACTACCCTCCGGCGCTGATCAACCAAGCAGCTGATAATATGAACTTGGCAAACGGCAAAAAACTGACCGCGCGACAATTTGAAGTTTTGCGCTATTTGGCTCAGGGTTTGTCCAACAAACAAATCGCCTACCAAATGAGCGTATCCGAGGCAACGGTTAAACTGCACATAAACGCGCTACTGCGTGCAATGGGAGCAACCAACCGTACTCAGGCGGTGATAAAAGCGCAAAAAATGGGGGTTATCTAAAATTCTATCAACGGGTATTTGTCGCTGTTGCCTTCAGGGAGATTGTAGTGCCACCATTCGTGGTTGATGCTTGATAAGCCAATACTTTCCATCAGCCGTTTTAGCTCTTGGCGGTTTTTTATCGCCGGAGTTTCGGCATCAGCATAGTCATGGTGCGCTTTGGGCAAATATTTCAAAAATCCTTCCGTTTGGCCTGACTGAACCTCTTTGGCATAATTGGCGTCAAATGCGTCCATCTTGGTCGGATACTCAAGCTCAACACCTTGTTCATCACACAAACAAACATCTACCGCCGTGCCACGGCAATGTTGTGAACGCTCTGGCGATGCGGCAAAAAATCCCGGCTGCGGAATGATCTCTTTGAGCCTTTTGTGCGCCAGCGGCGGACGATAAGCATCGCCAATCTTGAGTTTGAGTTTGTGTCCTTTCAAATAGGGAATAACTTGTTGCAACCTCTCCCACAAATCACGATGTACAAAAGCGCGGTTGCCCAAACCTATCTCCTCGTATACGGCAACACCGGTCATATTGTTTTTTAATGAAGCATACATCATATCAACAATAAAATAATCGTCAGATTTAATCTCAACCAAGTTTTTATCCACGGCTTGTCTCCTTTCCATTTAACATGGTAAATGACGGTTTTTGTTTGGAAAGAGCCTCTTTGCTTGCCTCATTAACAAAACTTTTGAATATGTTTACCGCCGGAGCATAGCCTTGTTTTACAAAATATTCCGGATGCGATTGGATGCCCAAAACAAATTTATGCCATGGATTGCAAGGCTCAACCGCCTCAACAACCCCGTCAGGAGAAAAATGTGCAACATTGTTGCCGATGATGTTTTCGCTAACTGCCCAAGTGTGCCATGAATTAACTTCTATTGCGGATATTCCTGTGATTTTTTGGAGCAGGCTGTCTTTTTTAATTTCCATTTGATGGGCAAAGTTTTTGATGGCAACCTCACGATGAGCTTTAATCCGCTTGATTTTGGCGCCAAAATAACAGGCCAAAACCTGCATGCCGCCGCAAATGCCAAGCAACGGTAGTTTGTTTTTCTTGGCGTATTCTATCATCTCTACATAGACATTACATCTTTTTAGGTCCACCGGATGTTCAGGCTCGCCCTCTTCCCAAGAAAGCGGAACATCAAACGCGCCTCCGGGAAGATAAATCCCGTCGGGCTTAATTTGTTCCAACTGCTCTGTGGCTTTTTCATAAGAGATAAAACAGGGCCTTCCCCCGGATAAACAAATACTCTCGACTGTTGCAAGCGGCATGGAATAGTCGGTCTTATCGCGATCGGGGTGTTTGTCTCGAGTAAACATCACCGCAATTTTGGGAGCTGAGGGCGCAAAATCTACCCCAGGCAAATCAAACTCCGGCAAAAGACCTGAGGCCAAAATATTATCAACCTCGGCTTGGGCAACAAAATAGGTCTTTTTGTCGTCGCCGGGATAGGTGGTTTCTTGTAAAAACAGTTTATTTGTAGAGTTTGGGTAGTGGTTCATTTTTGGTTCTCTTATGTTTTTTGATATGTTTGGAAATTTGTTCAAAAATTTTTAAAAACTCTTTACTATCCCAATCTTTGGTGTCATCAGAATACAAAGTTTCGCGCAGTTTGTCCAGCTCTTTGTTAAAATTTATATTATCAAAAATATCTGCTACATCCTGCAAATTGGTAATTTTGTGGCGCGGAAACTCCGATGCTGCCCAAAGCAAAAGTTCATCTCTTAACGTGTGTAAATCCTTGGCTTTGGCCGCAGCAATAACCGCCTTTTTGTGATTGGAGGACGGATGAGCTACTTTGGCAAATATTTTGCCGAGCACCAATGTCAGAATTATGCCGCAGACAAACGCTATTACCAAATACCAGATGACCATTTGATTATTGACTTGCTCGACGGCTTGAACAGGCTGAGCGGCAACGTTTGATGCGGAAGTATCGGCGGTAATGTCTTTTTGGGAAACCGTTGAAGACGGAGCAACATTAACCGTAACTGCCGGCAAAATAGCTGTTTCAGATGTGTTGGTCTGGGTGTTAAACCACTTGAGCTTTATCTCGGGCAAGGTTATTTGCCCTGAGGTCTCAGGAATATAAACATTGCTTATGCGGGCATAAGAGACAACATCATCTCCTTCCAATGCCATATCGGTTACTGGTTTTTCGGGATATTGCTTTAAGCCTTTGACGGAGGGAAATGAAATTTCCGGCAATTGGCTGTCTAATACTCCCACCGCCTTTAAATATATGGTGCGGGATACCGCCTCGCCAACCTTAAACGCCGGTTTGCCTTTTTCAAACTCGGCTGAGAGTTTTACCTCTTTGGCGGGCAGCCACCAACCTTGCGCCCCTTTTGCTTGCGGTTTAACATTTAATTTGAGGGGCTTGGTATTTAATACCACCGGCGTGCGCGAGGCAAAGACATCATTTAAGCCAAAGCCTGCAAAAAACTGCTCGTCGTCAAAAAAACTGGCAAAAGGATCGGTTCGGGTGGTTTTGGTTAGATAATAGCCGTTAAACCTTAGGGGAGGAATGGTTAACTCGCCGCTTTTTTGTGCAAAAAGAGCATAGTTAAAGGTTATCTCGCGCAAGGTTTGGCCGTTGACAATTTTGGTCTCAATTTTGGGTTCGCCCAAATTTTTGATGACAAAATCATCCGATGATGACACAAACGAAGGAGCATCGCCTTGCAGCCCGCCGGCATCATAAAGCTTGAGCTGATAGTTTATCTGCTGCCCTACATAAGGCGTGGTATTATCAACATTGCCCGTCATCTTAAATTTTGGACTGTTGTCGGCTTGGGAGCTGACTAATTGGTCTTCTGATCCCGCCGGAACAACATTTAAAGTTATGGGCTTGGTTTTGTAGCCTGCAACCTCAAACGAAGGAATAGTGAGCGAACCGGTTTGGTTGGGCATCAAAACCAAATTCCACTGCCGCGACTTGGAGACAGCACCGTTGATTATATTGGTGCGATAGCCGTTGGAGACGGAAAAAGTAGTAAAATCTTTGGCCAAGCCGCTCAAATCGGGCGAGGTATTAGAGTCAATATCTTTTAAATCAAGAGTCAAAACAAAAGTTTCGCCCTCGGGAACGGTGGTGCGGTTGACTGTGGCCTCAAAACTTTGAGCCCAAGACTTAATGCTTAAAAAACAACAAATTAATGCAATTAAAAATATTTTTTTCATCTTTTCACCTATGGTTCGTTATAACGATTTTGACTATATTCTTGATAAATAAACGCTTTTAGGAGACCGCCGGGATCTTCGGGGATTTCGCGATATTGTCTGGCTTTGGCCTGCATTTTTTCATCATATTGCTCTTGCTCGTCGCCTTCTTTGCTCATAGCTCCTTGAGAGTTGGAATTTTGATTATCTGATTTGTTTTCATCCAACATATCTTGAGATGCTGACTGGCGCTCTTGATTGGCGTTGTCATCTTCCCTATCGGAGTTTTTATCTTGCTTGCCCTCATCTTGGGGAGATGATTGCGCTTGATTGTCTTGACTGTCGGAATCATTATCACCTTGAGATGGAGACTGCGTGTTTTCTTGTTGTTGCTGCTGATTATCTTGCCCCTTATCTTCTTTGTTTTGCTGTTGGTTATTATCGTTATTGTTTTGATTGTCTTGATTATCTTGATTTTGCTTATTTTGCTTATTTTGCTCTTCTTGCTGTTTTTTCAAATATTCAAGATTAAACTTGGCATCTTCATGGTTGGGGTTTAGCTTTAATACTTCCTCATATTTAGCTATTGCCTCTTTGATTTGACCTGATTTGGCCAAAGCGTTGCCCTGGTTATACAAACCTTCTTCTGAATTGTCGTTTTGATAGGCCTTAAAAGCCGACTTATAATCGCCCAAACGATAATAAGAGGCCGCTTGCCAATTGTTGTCCTCAAAGTTGGCTGCCGCTTTGGCATAGTCGCCCTGCCTAAACGCTTTGAGCCCGTCTTGGTCGGAGTTGGTGAAAAAACCGGCATAAGCTTGAGAGCTTAAACCAAGCAGCAACACAACCACCAAAATTCCTTTGCGGAAAAACAACAAGCAACACAAAAGCGGCACAATAAGCAGCCAATAGCCGCCATCAAACCAAATGGTGCGCATATTTTTGCCAAGGCTTAAATCACCCTTATTTTGGCTTAGCTCTTTTGCCAAAGCGGCAATCTTGTCATCGCCGGTTTGAACAAGCCAATAGCTGCCGCCGCCTGAGGAGGCCACCATGGATAATTTTTCATTGGCAGCTGATGAAACACCTATGATGTCAATCTTATAGCCAGCTGCTTTAGCCTTTTTGGCGGCATCAAGCGCTTGATCAAATTTTTGCCCGACATCAGAGGCAAAAATAACCAGCTCGCCTTTGGAATAGCCTGCATTTTTGAGTTTGGATACGGCAAAATCAATGGCTCTGTCCAATCTATCGCCGTTTGTTGGCATAATATCAACTCCAATTGCCGGAAGCAGGTTCTGTAAAATGTTCATATCCTCGGTTATGGGCGATATCAGAAAAGGCTCTGACGAATAGACAACCATTCCGGCCTGAGATCCTTTGAGCAATGATAAAAAGTCTTTTATCTTGTATTTGGCTCTCATCAATCGCGAAGGGGTAATATCGGTCTGGTCCATGTCTGATGAAAGGTTGAGCAAAATCATAACCGGATTTTGAGCACTTAACAGCGGAACTTCTACCTTTTGCCAACTGGGGCCTGCGGCTGAAACAATCGCCATCATCATGCCGAATAACGAGGTCAAAACCAACAAGCGCCTTTTGGCCGCCGAGCCTTTGACTAACAAAAAGTCTAGCAGGCGTTTGTCAATTACTTTTTGCCACGACGACTGCGCGTTAATCCCCCTAAAATAAAAGCCATAAAGCAACAGAGGCAAAACCAGCAACAGCAAAAGCCACGGTCTTAAAAAATGAAAATTATGCCAAAATTCTGCCATTATACAGCCCTTTTCATAATAAATGCCAAGCCCAACCCCAATAAAATTGCCGCAAGAAGCGGAAGATAGAAAATATCTTTGGTTTCGCGGATGTAGTTTTCGTCGCCCTGAGTGGGTTCAAGCTTGTCTATCAGGTCATAGACTTTTTGCAAATCAGAGGTGCTTTCGGCCCTGAAATATTGCCCCTTGGTTTGACGGGAAAGCTCTTTTAAGCCTTTGTCTTCAACACCTTGAGGGGCTAAAGACAGCATTTGGAAAAAGACATTTGGAGAGCCGACACCGATGGTGTAGGTTTTTATGCCCTCGTCTTTGGCTAGTTTGATTGCCTGAGCAAGGCTTAGCGAACCATCGTTATTTTCGCCGTCGGTCAATAAAATTATTACCTTGTCGCCTGTTTGGTCTTTTAGGTTTTTTAAGGCCAAGGCCAAAGCATCGCCAATGCTGGTGGAATCGCCTGCCATGCCGGCTTGCATCGACCACAAAATATCGTTTAGGCTTGCTTTGTCATAGGTGAGCGGCGCTTGCAAATAGGCGCGTGTGCCAAACAAAATAAGCCCAAGCCTGTCATTGGTGCGTTTGGTTGTAAAATCGGAAACCACTTTTTTGACGGCATCAAGCCTGGTTATCCGGCGGTTGGCAAAACTAAAGTCAGGCTCCAACATCGAGGTTGAAATATCTAAAACCAACATAATATCACGGCTGTTATTTTGCAGACGTATAGGATCGCCCACAATTTGCGGACGCGCGGCTGCCACGCAAAGCAAAGACCATACCAAATACATCCATATAAACGACTTGGAAATAGTGTTGTTTGAAGACGAGCTTTGGGGTGCCCATATACCGCCCGAGGCAAGCGAAATACGCTCCAAATCAGATAAAAACGGCACTTTTAAAGCATCACCGTGCATACCTTTGACGGCAGGTAAAAGTTTATAGACCAAAAAAGGCACTAAAAGCAGCAAAAAAGCATATGGATAGGCAAAAATCATCATAAGTTTTCTCCTATCCATCGAGCACAAAAATCTTTTAGTTTTTGCAAATTAGCATGATCAAACAAGGCACTTTCCGATGGCATATAAGGCGCATTGAGCAAAAGCTCGGCTTCTTTGCCGCCTAATTTTAGTGATTTGGTATGCGTGTTTAGAAAATTTATCCAATCTTGGCTTTTAAGCGCGGCAGCTTGAGGATATTTATAAACGCATATACGCCGTAAAATCTCCGAAATGGCGGCGGCAGAATTAACGACATTTTTGTCATCGGTCGAATTGAGCAGTTTGACGGCATAAAGTTTTTGCGACTTGAGGCGCCAGAGCTTGAACAAATAATACAAGACAACTACCCCGATAAGCAAAAGCAGAATAACCCACCAGCCATAACCTAAAGGCCAAGCTGAAACTCCTTCCGGCAAATGAATATCGCGCAATTCGGGCAAATTATCCGGCAAAACAAATCTCCTCATTCCAACTTTTTTAAAAAGAATCCGCTTTGAGATAATTTAAGGCTTAAAAGTTAAAATATCAATATCAGCCAAGAGTGATAATACCAAATTTTTTCTTTCCCAAAGCTATCTTGGCTTGTTGGCTGGAAAAATCATCCTCGCTTAAATGGTAGTTTTCATCGGTGATGCTTTTGTCATTTAGTTTAAGGCCGCCTTGCTTGATGAGGCGACGCGCCTCGCCTTTGGAGGAACAAAAACCAATGTTGACAAACACATCCAAAATACCATCGCCAATTTGAGCCTTGACCGAGGGCAAATCACCGCCTGTTGCTCCTTGTTCAAAAGTCTTTATAGCCGTATCTTGGGCTGCTTTGGCCTCTTGTTCGCCACGACAAATTTTGGTTGCCTCATAGGCCAAAATCTTTTTGGCCTCGTTAATCTCTTGATCTTTTAAGGCCTCTAATCTCTTGACCTCGTCCATCGGCAAATCGGTATAAATGCGCAGGCACTTGCCAACCTCGGTATCGCCGATGTTGCGAAAATATTGATAGTAGTTGTAAGAGGAGAGTTTTTCCTCGTTAATCCAAACGGCGTTGCCCTCGGATTTGCCCATCTTTTTGCCGGAGGCATCGGTAATAATCGGCGAGGTAAAACCAAACAGCTCAATATCGTATTTGCGACGGCCAAGCTCGGTACCGGAGGTGATGTTGCCCCATTGGTCGGAGCCTGCAATTTGGGCGCGGCAGCCGTATTTTTGCATCAAGACACAAAAATCATAGCCTTGCAGCAACATATAGTTAAACTCCAAAAAGCTCATCGGTTGTTCGCGCTCTAGTCTGGTTTTGACAGAATCCATAGTGAGCATGCGGTTGACCGAATAACAAGTGCCAATATCGCGCAAAAACGAAAGATAGTTGATGTCTTTGAACCAATCCCAGTTGTCAACCATAAGGGCATCGTTGCCACTATTACCAAACCGCAAAAATTTGGAAAAAGATTTTTTTAAGCCCTCGATATTATGCGCCAAAGTTGCCTCATCCAAAAAAGGACGCAGTTTGTCTTTGCCCGAAGGATCGCCGATGCGTGCCGTGGCTCCGCCGACAAGGGCAAGCGGCTTGTGGCCGCATTTTTGAAACCAACGCAACATCATCAACGGAACAATATGCCCAACATGCAAGCTGTCGCCTGTGGGGTCGGAACCAAGATAGCCTACCGCCGGTTTGCCTGATTTTTCGCACTCGTACAAATAGGCATCAAAACCCTCGATATTGGTGCATTGATTGTAAAATCCGCGTTCCTGCATAATATTTAAGAATTCTGATTTAAATTCCGACATTTTTATTGTTCCTTTTCTTATTTATAACCAAATCTTAACGCATATTAGCATATAATTTTTGCATTGCAACAAAGGAGTTTGATTTTTTATCATGAATTCGATCGGGGCCTACAAGGTTTTGGGACTGGCAAGCGGTTCGTCTTTGGACGGGGTTAACGCCTCGATAATCACCACCGACGGAATAGATATATTTTCTTTTGGGAGAACATTTGAAATTCCTTATGATGAAAATATACGCGAAAGCCTGCGCCATATGCAAAAAAACTTTGTGACCATGAATGATGACGAAAAATTGAGAATCGAAAACGCGCTGACCGAGTTTCATCTTGCCGCCGCACGTGAGATTATGTTTGATGTGGAGGGAATTAATCTCATCGGGTTTGGCGGGCATGTCATCTGCCACAAACCAAAAGAACATATTTTATACCAAATCGGCGATGGGCAAAAGATGGCCGATGCGCTTCAAGTAAAGGTGGTCAGCAAATTCAGAGATGCCGATATTTTGGCCGGCGGACAAGGCGCACCGTTGGCGGCAATCTATCACGGGGCTTTGGCGCAAAAAATGGAAAAACCGATTGTGTTTGTTGATATCGGCGGTATCAGCTCGCTTACCTGGATTGGGCAAAACGGCGAGATGATTGCTTTTGATGCGGGCCCAGGTAATGCGGCAATCAATTGGTGGGTTAACAAACACGGCGGTATGCATATGGACTATAACGGCAAGCTTGCCATTTGTGGCAAAATTAACGATGATGTGCTAAACAGCATGCTCAAACACAAGTTTTTTAAAATTCAACCGCCCAAAGCCGCCGACAACACCACTTTTGACGACAAACTGGAACATTTGGAAGGACTGAGCCTTGAAGACGGCGCGGCAACCGTAACCGCCTTGGTGGCTGAATCTATCATCAGGGCGATTGATGACTTTGTGCCGATTTTGCCCAAAAAAGTTATTATCTGCGGCGGAGGTGCCAAAAATCCGACCATGATGCGCTTTTTGCGCCAGCGCACCAAAACTTTGCAAATTGAAACCGCGGCCGAGTGCGAAATGGACGCCATGGCCATTGAGGCGCAGGCTTTTGGCTATTTGGCAGTAAGGCGCATGCACCAGATGCCAACCTCGTATCCGTTTACCACGGGAGCGTTGGTTGAGGTTATCGGCGGCGAAGTGTTTGAGCCCAAAAAAATCGGGGACTAGCAACCCCGATTTTTATTGTTTTTTTATTTTATTTTTTATTTTATATCGGTCAGGTTAAACTCCAGCTTTTTGCCATAGAACTTCAAAAGGCGAAGGTAGTGGTGAAAGCTCAAATTTCCGCCTTGCTCCATAATGGTTATCATATTCATGGTCAACGGTGTTTGCAAAGCGACATCTTGGAGGCTTAAGCCTTTTTCCTTTCTCAGGGCTATTAGTTGCGGCGCAAGCTCTTGGCGCATAATTTGTTTTAGGTTCATCAGTTTTAACTCCTTATTTTGCTTGATTAAAACAAAACCGCCATTGTTTAAAACAAAGGCGGGGAGCTAACAAACTGCAAGTGAACAGTCGCGTTTATTCGTCGTGCAAGCACGCTTATATCACGCACTCCCCCTTGTGAGGAGTAGTTTTTCACTTGAGATGTTTGTTAGACACCACCAAAGCAACTCGCTTTGGCAAGATTGAACTTAGAGCAAATTTATTACTTTGGCAAGTAAATTTTCTTTGCCGCCGCCCCAAAAAACGCTCTTTAACTGACAAATGCCCAAAGCGTTGCGGTTAAAACAAAAAAGCGGCCTAAGTATTATTCCGTCGTGCTAATCTTGAGGTTTGTTAGTGCTTGGCATTTACCTTCGGCGCAGGCTTCAATTTCTGTAATCTTTTGAAATTCAGGCAGGTGATAAATAGTTGCCAAGCCGCAAAACAGAATAAACCACAACAACTTTTTACCATATTTAATAGGTGCTACGCTAACAGCGCCCATAGCCAAAATAAGCAAATAAAATCCATGTTCTATAGTAACTGTTTGTATATCTTTAGCCCCAAATAACATATAAATATAATGGAAAAGGCCAAAAATAAAAAATATTATCCACAAAAAACACCAAATTTTTTGGTACTTAGTCATGATTTGCTCCTAAATCTTCAATTTTATCAGAGGCATAAACCTGCTCAATTGAGGTTATTCGGTGCAATAAATAAGGTGTCAGCAAAAATAATACCAGCCACAATATCATTTCTATTTTTTGTAAAAAAACATATTTTCGCTTGCATAGCAAAATCACTCCCAAAAAAGCCAAGAAATAGTATATATAATTTAATGAATTTTGCGCAGACATCAATTCTGGCATATTGTACCCTTTCAACGGTACTTGCCATATATAAAGACCGCAAATTTGCAATATTTGCCCTAAGCAGAAAATCGCTATCAAAATACCGGCTATTTTATCAAGAAAAACTAAAGATTTTTGCATTTAACTACCCGAATATTTGTAAAAATATGCACTTATTTGTGATATGATATGAAAGGACAGAGGACTTGTCAATCCTCTATCCTGACGTTTTTTATTTACAACATTTGTTTTCTTGTTTTTTGAGGAAGCATATTACTGCACTGGTTTATATCGGAAGAAGATAGTCCTTTAGCAATTCCTAGAAAATCATTTTTCAAATCTTTTATGCTATCAGTAATAATTTCTCCATTTGTACCATAACGAGGGTTGTTCCATTTACGATATAAGTCACTTCCTTCTTTGTACAACCCCGCGGCAGCTGTTAGTGCTGCTGCCAAAGAACCGTCAAAAGCACCTACACAACTGACATATTGATGTTTGTTGACATCGGAAACAGAAACGGGAGTTAACCTTGAAGCCTCTGCTTGAGCTTTTCCTACTGAAGAAAGGTTGTCATATTCTTTGAGATTTTTGGAACTATTATTTATATAATCGTAGGCTCTTTCTCCGCCATCGTAACCTAAATTGTATAAGCTTGTTGTTATTTTATCAATACCATATTTTCTTATGGTATTTTTTAAATTGTTTGCAAATTGTTGGGACGAACTAGTTTGCTGAGTTTGAGGTGGTCTATTCTCAATATTGTTGGCAATATTGGAAGAGCCGAAGCCAAAGTTGTCATCAGGCGAGTTGCCCCAAAAGTTGGTGCCAAGTTCCGGGTAGTCTTGGGTTATACCTTGGTTATTGTAGTTTTGAATGATTTGGTTTTCTCTTTGCTGGCGAGCCCTTTGATAAGCCAGCTCATCACGAACAGTAAAACCGCTATGGTCAACACCATAGCTATCAATATGATTTTCACCTACCTGATAGCCAAGCGGCGATTTATATTTTGCATACCAATCCATTTTCTTTTTCCTTTTTCAAAAAAAACGCCTTGGGTTCTTTAAACCCAAAGCGTTGAGGTTAAAACAAATTTTATATAATTTTTATTTTTGAGTTTGCTTGCAGGCAGCCGGATATTGCCAATTGCCCTCCAACTTGCCACAATCGTTTAGGCTAAAATGAAAGTCGCAGGTCTTATCGTCCAAATTCCAAGCTCCTTGGTATTTTTCACACATGATAAATAATTCTTTATCCATTCTTTTTTCGCATTCTTCAGATGAATAAGGACATCCTTCAAACACTTCGCGATAAGCTTGGTGCATGTAGATACAGCCTTTGCCTTTGACAAATGTTAAACAATCGTC
>CALXUO010000005.1 GCA_944391695.1 uncultured Alphaproteobacteria bacterium | reverse complement strand
CCCGAGTTTACTCGGGGCTGAATGCCAAGGTGTTGGAACAACACCGCTCCACGCCAACGAGCGTGGTCAAACCGTAAGGTTTGTAGCTGTTATAGAACCCCCAGTTTACTGGGGGATATCTATTTTAGGCTTTACTTTTACAAAAAATACAGCTAACCTCAATAACGGAATATAAGATGAATATTCTGGGGTGTAGAAACCTCTTTCAGACACGTCTTTAGTGCAAAAGACGATGTTTTTGCACACCTAACGGTCTATATTAAGACTGGAAGGCGCCAAAATAAGCTATATATTAGCAAATATGTCGCACTATTTTGTCTGAATAGTTTCTACCTTCCAGTCGCCTTCATCGCGCGATTTTTTTAGTAGTGAACTATCAGAGGAATATAAATATGGACTATAAAAAATCAGCTATTTGTGTTTTGCAAAAAATTGCACAACATATGTTTCATTTGTTTTCGTTCAAAGAATTTTCCAAAACTCATAATCAACTTACTTTTTGCGGTCTAAAGGTGCGATATCCCAAAAAAGAATATATAAAGGCCAAGAATAGTAATCCGTTTTACTATTATAAGAAAAACAAACTAGATATAACAAATTTGCCTAAAGCCGAAGGTAAATTAAGAGATTTGCAACTGGCTAATTTGGCCATACTTAAACAGTTTGATGCTTTTTGCAGTCAAAATAATCTTGGCTATGTTTTGTTTGCCGGTTCTGCTTTGGGGCAGGTAAGACACAAAGGTTTTATCCCCTGGGATGATGATATTGATGTGGCAATGGAAAGAGGCGACTATAACAAAGTTTTAACTGAATTTAATAAAGCCCATCAACAAGACCTATATGCCGAACAATTTATAAGTGCTGATCAAGCATCTTCCATTATAAAAATCCGCAGCAAAAAATCAGATAAATTTTTTATTGATGTTTTTGCGTTTGATATAAGCGGCAACAAATATTCCGTAAAACAGCAAATAAAATATACCAATGAAATCAAAAAATTTAGACATAATCTTCAAAAGCAAAATACTTCAAACATTATTGCGACCATAATGCAAGAAAAGAATAAATACATAAATACCTCAGCCCCAAAAGTAGGTTCGGATATTTTATTGGGTATTGAGTGGGATCACAGTGAGCCTAACTGGTTTTTACGCTATGACACTGTATATCCGATTAAAAATACAATATTTGAAGGAATTAAATTTAAATCCATGGCCAAACCTGAGTGCTATCTTAAAGACTATTATGGCAATTATATGTCATATCCAAAGAAACTTCCCAAAGGTCACAGTATGTACGATAATTTTAATTCGGAAGATTATGCAACAATGCAAGAACTGAAAGGCAGGCTATAATGAAAAATATAGCAATAATTTTAGCATCGGGAAAGGGCGAACGCACCGGGCTCAATAAGCCAAAACAGTTCATTAAAATTGCCGGCAAAACAGTTCTGGAACATACTCTTACTACTTTTGAAAAAAATGATAATGTTGATGAAATAATTGTAGTTTCACACATTAACTATATCAGCTATATTCAAGATATGGTAATTAAGAATAATTATAAAAAAATATCCAAGATTTTGGCAGGAGGTTCAACCAGACAAGAAAGCTCCTACATAGGGATAAATTCTATAACCGCACCACAAGCTAAAGTACTAATTCATGATGCAGTACGACCTTTTGTCTCAAATGATATAATAGACAATTGTTTACAAAAACTTGATGAATATAAGGCCGTAGATGTTGCTATCGATTCGGCAGATACGTTAATTACAATAGATAACAACAATATTATTAAATCGATTCTTAAACGAGATTTTATAAAACGCGGACAAACTCCGCAGGCTTTTGATTTAGCAGTCATTAAAAAAGCTCATGAACTAGCCAATAAAGACCATAATGTTGATGTAACCGATGATTGCGGCTTGGTTTTGAAATATAATTTATGTGATATATATGTAATTAAAGGAGATGATTTCAATCACAAGATAACATATCCCATTGATATTGCGATTGCAGATAAATTATTTCAACTAAGAAATATATATACCATTTCGCAAGATAAAAAACGATTAAAAAATAAAGTTATTGTCGTATTCGGAGCGAGCAAAGGTATTGGCCAGGCCATTGTTGAACTTAGCAAGCGCTACCAAGCCAAAGTTTATGGTTTTTCTCGTTCTAGCGGAACGGATGTTTGTAACTATAAAGAAATCAAATCAGCCCTGGAGCATGTTGCAAAATTGGAAGGAAAGATAGATATTATTATTAATACTGCCGGTGTTTTGAGAATGGGGCAGCTTAATACCAGAGAATTGGAGGATATTTATAAAGAAATAAATATTAATTATGTTGGTTGTGTAAATATAGCAAGATTGGCATACGACTATTTACAAGCCTCCAAAGGTAGTTTGATATTTTTTACCTCAAGCTCTTATACAAGGGGGCGTGCTCTTTATTCCATTTATTCCTCAACCAAAGCAGCGCTAGTAAATCTAAGTCAAGCACTGGCAGAAGAATGGGAGAAAGATTCTATCAGAGTAAATATTATCAATCCGGAAAGAACCGCCACTCCTATGAGATTAAAAAATTTTGGCGTTGAGCCAAAAGAATCTCTACTATCACCGCAAGTAGTTGCTGATACAACATTAGATACAGCACTTTCTGATTATACCGGACAAATTATTGATATAAAAATTTCACAAAGAAACTCCTAATAAACTAGGATAAAATAAAGCCCTCGGATGAGGGCTTTATTTTTAGATTATTTAGTAGATTTTTGAGCTTTTAATTTGGCTTGCAAATCTTTAATCAAAGCATCAATACCGCCGGGGTTGTTTTTGATAAACGCGGTATATTCGCTTCTGGCCGATTGTGCCAGGCTCACACCTTCAATGATAATATCGACGATTTTGTAATCACCGTTTTTTTCTCTGACACGCCAAACGACTTTGGCCGGCTCTCCTTGGTCCATCGGCACAACAGTATCAACAAAAATTTGTCCTTTGGAAGAAGAAGGTGTTGTACCTTTGAAGACAAAATTTTTGCCCTTAAACTCGTTAAAACGCTTAGACCAAGTAGCAATATTTAGATCACGATAAACAGCAATAAACTCTTTGCGTTGTTCTGGGGTGGCGGTTCGCCAGTTGCGCCCCAATACAAATTGTCCGATAAAATCCAAATCAAGAGCACCGTTTAACAAATCATAAAAGCGCTTGTCTTTTTCGGCCTGCGATATATTGGCATTGATGATTTGCTCAATCCCTTTGGCGGTGGTGTCTTTAATAAATTTTTCGGCCGCCTGAGCATTAACTTGTGCATTGGCATTAAAAGAAAAAGCCGTTAGAACAGTCAGTATAAAAGCAAAAAGTTTAGTTTTCATAGATTAGTCCTTTACAAAGTTTAAGTTTATTCTTCAATATCAAAGTCAAAATCATAAGAAGGAGCTTCTTCCTCATCGGCAAACCGGCATCTGTATTGCTGCTGGTTTTGCATATATGCCGAGCGAATAGCCACATAAGGATCGACGGCATTTTTGGTCAGCTCTTCATAGATATCCATATAGCTTTCGTATTTAGAGACATATTTTACAAAAGTATAAGGATATGAAATCTTAGCTGAGTAGTTAGCATCGTTCATGGTCATCCAGTATACCGGATCAGCCAAGAAATCGGCACTAGAACCAATCAGGTTACGAGGTGTGCTAGGGCCGATTAAAGGCACCACGATATAAGGTCCATCGGCAATACACCACGAGGCAAGAGTAGCGCCTGTTGTTGTTGGATCTTGCTCTAATCCCCAGCCTGAAGCCACATCAAAAAGCCCAGCCAAACCAAGAGTTGAGTTAATGGCAAATCTGGCAATACTGATGGCGGTTTCTTTGGGCTTAAGTTGCAAGAGATAATTGGCGGTAGAAATAGGTTCGTCCATATTGGATACAAAATCAGCCACGCGGTTGCGGATAGATTTGGTAGTTATTTTGCGATATCCGCGCTCAATCGGAAAGCCGATGTTGCGATAAAAGCTATCATTAAAATCAAAGATTTTGCGATTTACGCTTTCATAAGGATCAGCAGTTTCATCTGTGCGGTGAATTGATGTTGTACATGCAGATAACATTGCAACTGTGGTAACAATAGCCAAAGTATTTATTTTATTCACTTTAAATATCTCCGTTAAAAGGGCTTTCATCTAGCAAGGACTATAACATTTTTTTTACTAAAATCAACCCTTGACTGTATAGACAAAACAAAATTTTTATAAATGTTACAAAGCAGACATATTTTGTGTTTTGCTTTTGATTTTAATTATATTTAATATCAGCCCCAGTAAATTACACTAGTTATGAGGAAAATAAGATGTTAAATAAACCAGCAAAAGCAATACCTTTGTTTGACTGCAAAACCACCCAAGAGGTTATCGGTCAGCAAAAATTTTTAGATGCATTCAAAAAGATTTTGGACCACGGCGGCTATTGCCAAGGTCCCGAGACCAAAGAACTTGATGAAGCTTTGGCCAAGTATTCCGGCAGCAAATATTGCGCCACCTGCGGTTCCGGAACCGATGCCTTGACCCTGGCGTTGATGGCCTGGGGTATAGGTCAAGGTGATGCGGTGTTTGTATCCTCCTTTACTTTTGTCGCTTCGGCAGAATGTGTTGCCATTGTTGGAGCCACTCCTGTTTTTGTTGATTCCGATCCCAATACTTACAACATGGATGTTAAAGATTTGGAACGCGCCATTGCCGATGTAAAGAAAGAAGGCAAATTGACACCGAAGGTAATTATTGCGGTAGACATTTTTGGTTCTCCTTGCGATTATGACGCCATTTTGGAAGTTGCCCGCAAAAACAATATGAAAGTTTTGGCCGATTCTTGCCAAGGCTATGGTTCGGTATACAAAGGCAAAAGAGCCGGCTCGATTGCCGATATGACCGCCACTTCGTTTTATCCGACCAAACCTCTTGGCGGCTATGGTGACGGTGGTGCAACCTTTACCAACTCTGCCGAAGAAAACGAGCTTTTGAAATCTTGCCGTGTTCATGGTATGAGCGCAACCGATCACTATGACAACATTCGTCTTGGCATGACCGGTCGTATGAACAGTTTCCAAGCTGCGGTTTTGTTGCAAAAGCTAACGGTTTTGGATCAAGAACTTGCAGCTCGTGCCAAAGTTGCCGCTCGTTATGACAATGAATTGGACAGCTATTTCCGCAAACAGCAGATTTTAGATGGTTGCAAATCAGCCTATGCTTTATATACAATCAATTGCGATGACCGCGATGAGCTGATGGACTATTTGAAAGAAAGAGGAATTCCTTGTGGAGCATATTATCCGCGTCCGGTTAATACCCAAACTGCTTATGCCAAATGGAATACTCGTTCACTTCCTGTTTGTGAAAAATTGTCCAAGACGGTTTTATCACTCCCGATGACACCATATCTTGACAAAGAGCAAATGGATTACATCATCGGCTGCATGAATGAGTTTGCCGCTCAAAAGAAAAACCAAGCAGCTTAAAGAAAGTATAAAAAGTAAACCTCAAATCCCCGCTTTGGTTATCAAAAGCGGGGATATCTATTTGTTTTCTTGTTCTAAGAGCAGCAATTTCTGTTTAATCTCAAGTCCCGCGGCATAGCCGGTTAGTTTACCCGACTTGCCTATAACCCGATGGCAAGGGATAATTATGGCAATCGGGTTTTTATTATTGGCTTGACCAACCGCCCGACAGGCTTTGGGCTTGCCGATTTGACAGGCTATTTCGGCATAGGTTTTGGTTTTAGCGTATTCAATATTTTGTATTTCCTGCCATACTTTTTGTTGAAAAGAAGTGCCAAGAGGCTCAAGCGGCAAATTAAAATTCTTTCGTTTTCCGGCAAAATATTCATCTAATTGTTGGCATGCCTTATTAAGCAAAGAAGAAAGCCTTTGGCGGTTGGGCGAGGGAATAGAGTTGACAAAACCGACACTAACCAAAGCCCCGTCTTGCGCTTTGATTTCCAAATACCCCAAAGGCGATTTATAAAAAGCAATTTCCATCAGCCACATTCCGCAAAATACAACAAAACCCGCTTAACAAACCGCGGGTTTAAAAAAATGGTGCTCGGGGACGGGATTGAACCGCCGACACGAGGATTTTCAGTCCTCTGCTCTACCAACTGAGCTACCCGAGCATCGGTCAAGCCTCAAAACTCAAACCAACTCAGGCTTTATAAAACAAAAAAAATATATTGTCTAGTATAATTTTTGATTGTTGATGATTTTTTTGCTCAAAGCTCCTAAAGGAGTGTTTTAATTTTAGACTTTATTAATCAAATTGGTTGTAGATTAAAAATAGGTTGTGTTTTAGGAGATAAAAGATGAAAAACCCATGTGCGTTGCATGTCCATGATAATACGCTTGCAAAGGCTTTGGAAAATATGCCGCAAGACAAGTCTTTTGCCAAAGCCGCCGATGTTTTTCAGCTGATAAGCGATGCAACCAGGCTAAAGATTTTGTGGCTGTTGTGCCATCATGAAACCTGCGTCAACAACATCGCCGTAACGGTTAATATGAGCTCGCCGGCGGTTTCGCATCATCTTAGGCTCTTAAAACAAGCATCGCTGATTGAAAACCGGCGCTTGGGCAAAGAGATGTATTATCAATTGGCCCAAAATGCTCAGGCCAAACTTGTCCACAAAGCGTTGGACGATATCTTGGATATCAGCTGTCCAGGTAAAAATAGCTAAAAAATGTTTGACAAGAGGGTGTTTTTGTAATACAATTAAACATGTATTTAATCGTTTAAGTGAGGACGCCATGAAAAAAAGCTATCAAATAGAGGATTTGGATTGTGCCAATTGCGCCGCCAAAATCGAAGCGGCAATCAAAAAAATCAAAGGTGTTGAAAACGCCTCAGTCAGCTTTATGACCCAAAAATTGGTTATAGAGACCAATGCAGATATAGATATGATTATGGCCGAGGTAAAAAAGGTGGTAAAAGATATCGAGCCCGATTGCACCATTATTTTGTAAGGATGAAAACATGAGCAAAAAGCTAAAAAAATCGCTATGGCTGATAGTAGCAGCTGGTTTGCTGTTTGTCTTGTCGTGGCTGCCAGTGCTAAAAGATGTTAAAGTTGGGTTGCTTATCATCTCATATTTGATTGTGGGTTGGGAGATTATCCAAAAGGCTCTGCGCAACATTTTGCGTGGCCATGTTTTTGATGAAAATTTTTTGATGTCTTTAGCCACGTTTGGCGCCTGGTATTTGGGCGAATATGCCGAAGCCGTGGCGGTTATGTTGTTTTTTCAGGTTGGTGAGTTTTTTCAAAAATATGCGGTTAATCGCTCGCGCCAGTCCATTAGTGATTTGATGGATATTCGTCCCGATTATGCCAATGTTTTGCGCCAAAACAAGATAGTAAAGACCAGCCCCGAGGATGTTAAGATTGGCGAAATTATTGTCATAAAAGCCGGCGAAAAAATTCCGCTTGACGGTTTGGTTATAAAAGGTTCGGCCAGTCTTAACACATCTGCTCTAACCGGTGAAAGTTTGCCCCAAGATATTTCAAAAGGCGACGAGGTCTTAAGCGGATGTATCAATCTAAACGGTGTTATCGAGGTCAAAACCACCAAAGAATACGGCGCCTCAACCGTTGCCAAAATCTTGGATTTGGTTGAAAACGCCTCCTCACAAAAAGCCGAGCTTGAAAACTTTATTACCCGCTTTGCCAAGTGGTATACGCCGATTGTGGTTATTTTGGCGCTGATTATAGCTTTTGTGCCGCCCTTGTTGGGGTTTGACACGTTTCGCGAGTGGAGCTATCGCGCCATAACATTTTTGGTAATATCTTGTCCCTGTGCTTTGGTAATCTCGATTCCTTTGAGCTTTTTCGGCGGCATCGGGGCTGCGTCCAAATGTGGTGTTTTGGTCAAAGGCGGCAATTATTTAGAGGCCTTGGCCAAAGTGCATACCGCAGTGTTTGACAAGACCGGCACCCTAACCAAAGGAAGCTTCATCATAAGCGAGATATCTCCTCAAGGCATAAGCAAAAAATCCCTGCTTGAAACGGCAGCCTATGTTGAATCGATGTCGTCTCATCCGGTTGCTTTGGCCATAAAAGCGGCCTGGAAAGACAAACTCGACCTAAAACGCATCAGCAAAATAAAAGAGGTGGCAGGCAAAGGCATTATGGCCGAGCTAGATGGCAAAAAAGTTGCCGCCGGCAATCTCAAAATGTTGCAAGATTTTGGAATAAGCAATATCACATTTCCCAAAGACAAGACTGCGGTTTATATAGTAATCGACGGCAAGTATAGGGGATTTATAGCCGTTGAAGACGAGGTTAAAACAACCGCCATACCATTAAGCCACAATCTCAAACAACAAGGCATAAAACAAACCGTAATGCTCACCGGCGATAACAAACGTATTGCCTCCAGGGTGGGGCGCCTTCTCAAGATTGATAAAATTTTTGCCGAGCTTTTGCCAGCCGACAAACTTGCCAAAATAGAACAGCTTATGCAAACCAAGCCCCAAACTTCGACCTTGTTGTTTGTCGGCGACGGAATTAATGACGCGCCATCTTTGGCCAGATCCGATATCGGGATTGCCATGGGCGGTATCGGCTCCGATGCTGCTCTTGAGGCGGCAGATGTTGTAATTATGACCGACGAGCCCTCAAAGATTATTGACGCCGTCAAAATAGCCCGCGGCACTATTCTCATAGCCCAAGAAAACATAGTGTTTGCCATTGGGGTTAAACTGTTGGTGTTGGTATTGGGAGCTTTGGGGCTGGCCTCGATTTGGGCAGCGGTTTTTGCCGATGTCGGGGTGTCGGTAATAGCCATCCTCAATGCCGCAAGGGCCTTAAGGCTTTATAAAAAATAGGCTTTTCAATTGATTTGTTTGATGCTATAAAGACCCAAAACAATCATTGTCGAGGCAAGATTATGGAAGCAAAAACCAACGCTATGCGTATTTTGGACAAACTCAAAGTTTCATACAAGCACTATCAGTATGACGCCGACAAAGCAGTAAGTGGTGCGGAAGTAGCCGCCATTTTGGGCGAAAATCCGGCTCAGGTTTTCAAAACTCTGGTAACTGTTGCCAAATCGAAGAAATACTATGTTTTTATGTTGCCGGTATTATCCGAGCTTGATTTGAAAAAAGCGGCCGCGGCGGTAAAAGAAAAATCGGTTGAAATGCTAAAAAGCAAAGAGCTTTTGCCTTTGACCGGCTATGTCCACGGGGGATGTTCGCCGGTGGGGATGAAAAAATTTTTTACCACCACCATCGATTCTTCGGCGCAAAATTTTGCAAGCATTATCTTTAGCGGCGGCAGGCGTGGGTTGCAGGTAGAAACCAGCCTTGAAGATCTAAGCAAAGTAATTAGCTTCTCGCTGGCTGATATAGTTGAGAAATAAAATTTTGAGGCCTACGAGCAAGAGGAACTTTAGTTCGAAGCCGCCCCGAAAGAAGGCAAAAACAAAAAAGGATTTCGCTGAAAAATCAGGAAATCCTTTAGTGATTGGTGAGCTCGGGCGGATTCGAACCGCCGACCCTTTGATTAAAAGTCAAATGCTCTACCGACTGAGCTACGAGCCCGCAAGCCTAAAAACCCGCAATCGAGGTATTGTATAGAAGATAAAAAAACTGGAGTCAACTAAAAAATTAAAAAATTTGAAAAAAATACAAATGTAATGGATTTGTTAATAATTATGTGCTAAGATGAGCTAAAATTGTAAAAAAAAACATTATGAGGACACTATGGAAAACAATCAAAATCTGGCAGAAGCCAACGAAGGAACTTATGAAATTCTGCAAAATGCCGCCGGCGAAATATTGATTATGATTAAGCAACGTCGCGGTGGTCCGGAAAATCCGCGCTTTGTTTACGATGGTGGGGATACTGCGTTATTATACCGGAGTCGGGAAAGCTCGGTATTTTTGGGCAACATTAATCACGAGGCGCGCCAGCCTCTAAAAGCGGTTGACGAGGTTTTGGTTGCCGAGATAGACGGAGACGAGGTTGCCAGAGAGTATATGGTTCCCGTCAGATTGATAAGGGATTTGAAAGCAGTTTTGAACTAGTCTTATCCAAAGCTTATGCAATGGGCAAAAATAAGGGCTTTAAAAGCCCTTATTCTTTTTATATATTAAACCCAAACTAAGCAAATAACGGGTTTTTTTAATGGTTGTTCAGTTATTTATATGTCTTATTGCCATAGCGGCGGCATCATTATTGATAACGCAAGGTCGTCGCAGGCGTATATGGTCGGTTTTGGTTTTAAGCGGGCTGTGCATTATTTCTTATTTTTTTATGGACAGTCTTAACGCCTCATCTTCGGGGTTTATTTATCAGTGGCTTCCTTATGAAGTGCTGAAAGCCGATATTAATATTTCATCATCATCACATATGCGGCAGATGTTTTTTCCTTTGATTTGTTTGTTGGCGGCCCAGGTCTATCTCAATACCGTGTTTGCCTCAGAGCATCATTCTTTACATATCAATACCTTAATGTTGCTAAACTTTGTGAGCATGATATTACTGGCTTCAAGCCACGATTTTTTGCAGTTGATGTTTGCCAGTAGTATGTTTTCGGTCATAGGGTTTTATATGCCGGATCAAATCCAGCCCAAGAAAAAAGTATTTATATTTAATTTTTTGGCAGACATGGCGGTTTTTATGGCATTAGCCATAGTCTATGCCGCAACATCCAGCATCAGTCTTAAATCTTTGCCGCAATATTCTGATTTGGGCAGTCATAAAGATATGGTTGCCTGCCTGTTGTTATTTGCGGTTGGTTCAAAATGCGGCTTGTTTTTATTTAACGGTCATTATTTTTCCTTAAAAGAGATTTCGTTTAACCGCATATCAGGCATTATGATGTTTTCTGTTCCCCTATCGGGGCTTATATTGGCGGCCAAATTATATCCTTTGTTTCAAGCCTCGCCGATTCCAGGAAATATCTTGCCTTGGTGGTGTTTGTTATCAGTTTTGTCAGCCGGTATCGGTGCCTTGATTAATCTCAATCTCAAATCCAAGGTGATTTCGCTTTTTTTGCTGTCATATGCCTATATGTTGCTCAAGATAAGCGGCGATTCGACCGAGATATACTTTTTTGTTCCTCAAATACTAAGCATCAACTTTTTGACCTCAGTAATCTTCATCATGGCCTCAGTTACGGCCTCAGAAGAAAATAATATCGGCTATTTAGGAGGTTTTTGGCGTTATGGCAGTTTAAATTTATTGACAAGTTTGGTGATTATAACGGCAATATCTGCCACATTTTTGCCCCTGGCCAAGGATATCGGCAGCAATATTTTTGCATTAGTTTATATTGGCATATTATGTTTTAATCTGCGGCTGATTTATTTAGGCAAAACCAGAGCAGATGAAAAGGTTTTGGCTTTTGCCAAGAGCGTTGGGGCGCTATATTGGCTTCCGCTGTTTGTTATTGGTGTATTTATGGTTTGGCAAGGACTCTCCTGGCAATATTTTGAATTCTATGTTTTTATGGGGGTTGGGCTATTGGTCTTTTTGGCCTTTCCGACGTTGTGGGCAATAAAGTTTGGGCAATTACCTTTGTGGCAGAGTGATATTTTGTCTTGGATATACGAAAGATTAATCATAATTCCGCTCCAGTTCTTGGGCAGAATTTTGTGGCTTGTTTTTGATGTCGTGGTCATAGAGCACAACATTATCGGATCGGTATCCGAAAATTCGTCTAAAACAATAGCTGGCCTGCATCAACTGCAGGAAGCCCAAACCAAAAATTACATTTTAAGTATTTTGAGCGGTTTGATTGTTATAATGCTTTATTTGGGGTACTATATTTATGAATAGTCCGTTTGCCATACTATCACTTATTATCTGCATCCCTTTTTTAGGTATGTTGTTTACCTTAACGGCTAAGGAAGATATTGATAAAAAAACTCACAACAGTTTCAACGTTGCGGTTTTTAGCATAATAGCCAATTTGGTTATGATTTGGCGTGTTTTTATGTTAATTGACGAAACCACGCTCAAATTGCAGTTGTTTGAAAAATTTGATTGGCTGACGGTGCCGGATATTAACTTGGTGTTTGCGGTAGACAACTTGTCGTTGCTGATGATTTTAGCGGTTCATCTGGTGTTGTTGATGGGGGTTATAGCTGTTAGAGACGATATTGTTAACCAAAAACCTCTAATGGTGTTTACACTTTTGTTTTTGAGTATGTCGACAGGTTTGTTTGTGTCGGCCGATATATTCTCGTTTTTTATCTTTTTTGAGGCGATGTTGCTGCCGCTGTTTATGCTGATAGGGATGTTTGGGGGCTTTAAGCGGCCGGAGCGTTTAGGCGGATTTTTTCTTTACAATCTGATAGGTGCGTTTATTTTATTTACGGCGGTTTTGCTGATTTACAAATTCTATGGCAGTTTAACGCTTGACAGAACCGGAGATATTTTGTGGCATCAAAATTACGGTTGGTGGATATGGCCTGCTTTGGCTCTGGGATTTATTTTTCGCATACCGATTTGGCCGTTTCATTATTGGATATCCTCAGTCAGCTCCAAACTGAGGAATCCTTTGGTTTTTATAGCCTCATCGGTTTTACCGTTAAGCGGAATTTATGCCTTTGCCCGATTTTGGCCCTCAAATATTCCGCTTGAGGTATCGCAATATTTTATTTGGCTAAACATTATCGGCACGATTACCATGCTGTTTATAAGCTTGATTGCTTTTATCAACCGCGATGCACAATACAAAAATTTTGCCTTTGTAACCGTTTACTATATTTTGTATTTATTAGGTATTTTCAGCCAGGATAAATTGGTTTTGCAAAATATAGGATATGCCTTGTTTGGATTTGTTATGGTTTTTGGGGCTTTGGAGATTGTTTCAAACTATGTATATCGGCAAGAGCAATTGCATGAGAGCAACTCATCGGGCTTTTTGTGCCGCGCCAAAAGATTATCGTTTCTTTATTCGTTTTTGACTTTTGCCGCCGCGGGTTTTCCGCTATCGGCAATGTTCACCAACAATTTTTTGATTTTATCGCGTTTATTGTCAACCCACATTCAAATCGGTGTTTTCTTAATGCTGGCTTGCATTATTGCGGCGGCAGCTTTAATCAAAGAAATGTTTCGCCTCAAAACCGACAATAAAGAATGTGTTTTGGGCAAGGCAGAAGATATGCCGCTTTATCAGTTTGTGTTTATGATTTTTATTGTCTTTATGCTGATAATGTCATTTATTAGGCCCTTGTGGTTTGTTATTGATGAATAAGGAGAGAGGCGTTGCTTGAAAATTGGTTTATTCTGCTTCCCGAAATTTTTTTATTAGGCTTTTTTGTTGTCGGCGGTTTGGTAGCTAAATTTCGCAAAGTCCAAACTCCCAAAACTTTTGCCTCTTTGGCTCAGATTTTTTTGGTTGCGGTCATATTGTTTTCAATTGTCTTTTATAACAAAAGTGCTTTTCCTTTGCTTTGGGCCAATACTCCGTTAAGCACCATTTTTAAGACCTTTGCCTATCTTATGGCTTGGGCGTGGTTTTATTTATCATCCAAATGGTTTTTAAATAAAAATCGTCCGTCTTTTAAATTCTATGCCGTTTGTTTTGCTTTGTTGTTTGGTTTTGATATTTTGGCCTCGGCAACTTCGCTTATAAGTCTGGCGGTTATAATACCGTTTATTTGTTTCTTTTATCGTCGGCTGATTTTGCGTCATTGGGATACGGAGCGGGTTGAGCCTATTGCCAAAGCCTATGGCTTTTTTGCCGCTGTTTTTTGCCTATTGTTATGGTTGGGAGTGTATATAATTTATATTCAAACCGGTTCGTTTGAGTATGCAATCATCAGAGATTTTTATGCCGCCGAAAAGAACTTTGCGCCGACATCTTTGCTTGCGGTGGTTATGATAATCGGCTGTTTTATGTTTTTGCTAAGCTTGGTTCCGTTTCATCTCTGGTTTATTGCCGCCATCTCGGAGGCTGTTTTGCCGGTTTGCGGATTTATAACGCTTGTCCCGCCGTTAATTTATATTGGCGCCCTAATAAATCTGATGAAAGGATGCTTGGTTGCATTTACCGATTTTGTTGCTCCGCTTTTATGCTTTTTTGCGGTTTTGTCTTTGCTTATCGGCGCTTTTTCGGCCAATTCTGAAAACAACATTCGCAAAAAGTTTGCTTTTTTAAGCATTTACTGTATTGGTTTTGCCCTTACCGGCATGGTACATTTTTCGGGTTCTGCGGTAATTGCCTCGTTTGCCTATATGATTATTGCCATTTTGTCATTGGCGGGTGTTTATACCGTATTTTTGGGGCTTAAATCCAAGGGAGAATATATCAGTGACATTACGTACATAAGTGGTTTTTATCGGCTTCGTCCATATATGTCGGCGGCTTTGCTGATTTTTATGTTTTCATTGATAGGCCTGGCGCCAACATTGGGCTTTTTTGGCTATTTATCAATAATCAATAATCTTGTGGCCGACAATTCTTGGTTTCTGATGGGAGTTTTACTCATAAGCCTGTTGTTTGTGGCAAGCGCTTGTTTCCAGGTTATCAGGATTATTTATTTTGAACCGCTGGTTAGCAAGTTTGACCGTGCCGACAAAGCCATTTATATTTGCTTATTTATAAATGTTACGTTTATTTTGGCATCTCTGATTAATCCGGCCTGGCTAATTAGCAATGCTTTGGTGATTTTAGGAGGCATATCATAAACAAAATATCAGAAATAGAAAATTGGTTGTGGCAGGATTTTGGTGAAGTTAATTCAACCAACACAACGGCCTATGCCGCGAGCAAAGATTTTGACGGAAAGCCGAAAGTGTTTACGGCCCTAAGTCAAAAACAGGGGCGTGGCCGCATAGGGCGGAAATGGGTATCACTCAAGGGCAATCTGTTTTTTAGTCAGCTTTTTTACCTTGATGTTCCGATATCATATTTGGTGTTCATAAGCTCTGTAAGTATTGCCGAAAGTGTTAAAGCATTGGCTCCCAAACTTGAAGTAAGCATCAAATGGCCCAATGATGTGTTGGTTAAAGGCGGCAAGATAAGTGGGATATTGATAGAAACGGGCGAATCAAATACGGTTATTGTAGGAATTGGCGTTAATCTTGTATCGGCACCTAAAGCAGACAATATTTTGTATAAAGTGGCAGATTTAAGAAGTATGGGCTGTGATATTTCGCGCGAACAATTTTTGCAAACATATTTAAGGCATTTTAATAGCAATCTTGCCATCTGTAAAAAGGACGGATTTTTGCCGTTGCGACAAAAATGGATGAGCTATGCTGCGGGCATTGATAAAGAAATTTTAATAAATCAGGGGGCAAAACAACAAAAAGGCATATTTAAGGGTATTGACGAACAAGGTTATTTATTGCTAAAACAAGGAGATAAAATTACCAATATTGCGGTAGGCGATATTTTTTTAAAAGATTAAGGATAATTTATGATAGAAGGATTTAACAAAGAGGGTATATATTTTGTGGCATTGGGTGGTGCCGAAGAAGTCGGTTTTAATATGTTTGCCTATATTGTTGACAGCAAAATAATAGTTGTTGATGCGGGATATGGTTTTTTGGGTAATGATTTTCCAGGTATGGAGATGGGGCTTGCCGATGCCTCTTTTTTAGAGACCTACCGCGATGATATCGAGGCAATGTTCATTACTCACGGACATGAGGACCACTACGGAGCCATTGGTCATGTTCTGCCTATGTTGGATTGTCCGGTATATGCCAATGATTTTACGCTTGGCCATATCAAAGCACGACTTAAAGAATATCATTTGGAAAATTTTGCCAAGCTTTATTCGGTAACATTAAACCCGATAGTAAAGCTCAAAAATTTTGAGGTTGAATTTGTATCGTTGGTTCATTCGGTTCCGCAAAGCGCAGGCCTTTTTATTAAAACGCGCTATGGCAATATTTTGCATGCTACCGACTGGCGTTTTGACGATGGCAAGACCAAGATATTGCCCACCGATTACGAAGAGCTGCATAATATAGCCAAGCAAGGAGTAACTCTTTATGTTGGCGATTCTACCAATATGGGAGAGACGACGCCGGAGCCGAGCGAATATGAGGTAAGGCAAAATTTGTTGAAACTAGTTCCTGCTCTGTCCAACACCATTGTTGCCACATGTTTTGCCTCCAATATTATGCGATTGGAGAGCTTGATTTTAGCCGCCGATGCGGCCAATCGTACGGCGGTAATATCGGGACATTCGCTCAACCAAAACTTTAAGATTGCCAAAGAATGCGGTTATCTCAAAGATTGTCCCAAAGCCTATGATATTAAAGATGCCAAGGATATTCCGCTTGATAAAATTTTATATATTTGTGCCGGCTCACAAGGAGATTATCGCTCGGCTCTTACTCGTATTGTCAACGGCGAGAGCAAAGATATAGTCCTCAAGCAAGGCGATAATATTATTTTTTCCTCAAAGATAATTCCCGGTAACGAGGAAAAAATTGAGCGTATGCAAGAAAAGCTGCGCGATATGGGGGTTAACGTAATCTCAACCGAGGACTATGAAGTACATGCTTCCGGCCATGCCACACCAAGCCAAATTTTGGAGATGTACCGTCTTCTCAAGCCACAAACGGTAATACCGGTTCACGGAGATAAGCGCAGTCTTCGCAAACAAAAGAAATTGGCTCAAGAAAACGGTGTAGGCAATGTTTTGATAGTAAGAAACGGCGAAGTAGTGTTGTTGCAAGACAAAAGAGCCGACATTGTATCAGAAGTATTTACCCGCAAATTAGGTGTTGACCGCCACCAACTGACGGCGCTGGATTCTCAGCTTATAAAAAATCGCAAAAGGATAGCTTTTAATTGTTCGGTATTTATCAGCGTTATTTTTGCCAAAGATTGGCATCTTAAAGATTTGCAAATAAGTTCAATTGATATTTTGGAAGAAGATGCGTTTACGTCTCTTAAAACAGACATAATAGCAAGCATTAAGGCTGATATAGCCAAAGAGATAATTAAGCTCAACAATAACGAAAATCAAATTAAAGAATATTTGGCGGCGCGTATTCGCAAACAAATATATAAAGCAACCGACATCAAACCGGTTGTATTTATGCATTTCTATAAAGAGGCATCGTCAGATTCAAACACCGGCAAATAAATAGTAAAGGTTGTGCCGTTATATCCATTGGAATTTACGGTAATATTTCCGAGATGCCTGATAATGATGTGTTTGGCAATGGCAAGTCCCAGGCCGGTACCTTTGATATTTTTGTCTTTATGTTCCTGCAGGCGATAAAATCTTTCGGTCAAACGCGCCAGTTTTTCCGGCCCGATTTTAGGTCCTTTGTTGTTGACCGAAATGGCAACAGCTTTACCTTTGGCGGTTTTTATTGTTTTGGAAGGAGGTATCTTCTCAACATTATTAATTCTTATGGTAACTTCGGTTCCTAAGTTGCCGTATTTTATGGCATTATCAATAAGATTTTGCACAATTTGTTTAATTTGTTGAGCGTCGGCTTTGATAGGAGCAATATTGGCGTCTTTAATAATATGAATTGTCATGTTGTTATTTTGCGCTTTTATTTCTAAGGCTTTGGCGGCATCATCAACAATTTGCTCGACATCAACTTTGTCTTGAGGATGCTCGTCTTGATTAAGTTCAATTCTTGAAAGCGAGAGCAAATTTTCAATTAAATTGGACATATATTCCACCTGGTCGGCAATAATTTGCAAAAATTTTTGCTGCGCTTCCGCATCATCTTTGGCCGATGTTTGCAAGGTTTCGACAAAACCAGATACAATCGATAAGGGAGTGCGTAGCTCATGACTGGCATTGGCCACGAAATCAGATTGCATTTTTTCAATTTTCATTGACTTGGTGAGGTCATATATTGAAATGACGGCTACTGCTTTGCCTTTTGACAACCAAGGAAGCTGTTTGATATGGGCATAAAATTTTTGGTCAATTGGTTTTTCAACATAAAAGATAAGATTTTCAGAGGTTGTTTCTTTGTTTAAAACTCTGGAAACAGCATTAATAAAGTTGTTGGAGTGAAAAACTTTGTCAATATTTTTATCCGTAATTTTTTCACCAAAAGAGGTGCGGGCCGACAAGTTGGCACCGATAACATTTCCGGACCTATCAATCATCATGATGGGATCGGGCAGGCTGTCCAACACGGCAGTATCGGAGATGGTTTGTGCTTCCAAAAGGTCGGCTTTTTGCGCCCAAAAATGATGCATATTGTTAATTGCTTCAATAAGTTCTTTCGATTCGTCTTCGGACAAGGCCAAAACATCTTGCTCCGAGATTTCACCTTTGGCCAGTTTGGTAACATATTTTTTAATTTGCTGCAGTTCAAAGGTTAGAGGGAACAATAACACGATGTTAAAAACCACCACCGCCGCCAAAGATATAATAGCCAGCGTCGGATCAACCAAATTAAAGGCCGCCAACACCATAAACACCAACGCGGTAGGAAAACTTAAAAACAGAATTCTTTCCACAAATTGAGTATTTTTTTCAAACCCCAAAGCCTTGCGAGATTTCTCAAACATCGGTTTATTCCACCCTGTATAAAAAATGTTCTAGACCAAACTCTTAAAATATAATATGCTATAACAAGTTTAAAAATACTAAATATTTTACGGATAAAAAATGGAAACAGATACAAAAAAAACAACATCTCTGACACCGATGATGTTACAGTACTTCAAAATAAAAGAAGAACATCCCGGATATTTGCTGTTTTATCGTTTGGGCGATTTCTACGAGTTGTTTTTAGATGACGCCGTAACGGCATCCAAGGCGTTAGATATTGCCTTAACCAAGCGCGGCAAATTAGAAGGAGAGGATGTCCCGATGTGCGGGGTTCCGTTTCACGCCTATGAAAGCTATTTGGCCAAGCTTATACGCTTGGGCTACAAAGTTGCCATCTGTGAACAACTTGAAGATCCGAAAGAAGCCAAAAAAAGAGGCTACAAGTCAGTTGTAAAACGCGAGGTTATTCGCTTGGTTACGGCCGGAACTTTGACTGAAGATCCGTTGCTTGAGGCCAAGCGCAATAATTTTTTGTTGGCAATTTCTAAGCGAGCAAATGTTTTGGGTTTGGCATGGCTTGATATTTCAACTGGAGAGTTTTTTACGCAAGAGCTCAGCCTTAATGGCAATAAGGAAGAAGATATTTTGTCCGGAGCCTTGTTTAAGTTGCACCCGGCCGAAATAATTATTTCCGATTCTTATTTGCATGATTCCGATGTATATTCCGTTATGAAAAGTTATAAAGAGCAGCTGACCGTATGGCCGGATGCAAGATTTGACAGCGAAAATGCCAAGCTGCATTTGCAGTCAATTTTCAAAGTTTCTGCTTTGGACGCATTTGGTTCATTTTCGCGTGCGGAGCTAAGCGCCGCCGGGTGTTTGGTTGACTATGTCGAAAATTCGCAAAAGGGCAAAATCCCGCTGTTACTTTATCCGCAAAAGATTGAAGAAGGGCAGTTTATGGAAATAGACGCCTCCACCCGTCGTTCTTTAGAGCTGATAGATTCGCTTTCCGGTGATAAAACAAGCTCGCTTTTTGGGGTTTTGGACCGCACGGTAACAGGTCCGGGGGGCCGATTGCTGGCCTCAAGGATTACCAATCCGCTGCGTAACGTAACAGGCATTAATGAGCGGCTTGATGTTTTGGAGTTTTTTCTGAAACGCCAATCCTTAAGAGAAGACATAAGAGAAATTCTAAAATCCTCATGTGATTTGGGGCGTGCCGTATCACGTCTTTGTGTGGGCAGGGGCGGTCCGAGGGATTTGTCCAACATCAAAAATACTTTAGGTGTGGTTCCCAAGCTGCGTAATTTGCTTTATTTCAAAAATAAAGATGATGCCGATATGATTTCCTCGGTTCCGCAAGCGCTGCAAAAGATTACCGCCGATTTGGGAGAGCATTCAAAATTGGTATCTCATCTTGCCGATGCGCTTAAAGAGGAAGATCTTCCGCTTCTAAGCCGCGACGGCGAGTTTATCAAAAAAGGCTACTCGGCAGAGTTAGACGAGCTTAGAATGCTAAAAGAAGACAGCCACAAATTGATTATGAGCTTGCAAAATAAGTATATTGAGGCGACCGGAATTTCGCATCTTAAATTAAAATTCAACAATGTTATCGGTTATTTTATAGAGGTACCGCTCAAAAATGCACCGCAAATAATGGATAACAAAGATTTTATTTTCCGCCAGTCGATTTTGAACGCCTCGCGTTTTACCACGGTTGAGCTGACCGAGCTTGAAGATAAGATACGCGGCGCCGCGGATAAAGCATTGGCTTTGGAGCAAATATTATATGATGAACTGGTTGCAGAGGTAAAGGCAACCTCGGATGATATCATCAAGACGGCCATGGCCTTTGCCGAGTTGGATGTAGCCTCGTCATTGGCTGACTTGGCGGTAGAGTATAACTATTGTCGTCCGTTGGTTGATAATTCACTTTCGTTTGAAGTAAAAAACGGCAGACATCCGGTTGTTGAACAGTCGCTAAAAAAAGAAAATTCGGCTCCGTTTGTCGGCAATGATTGTTATATGGCAGAAAATCAAAACAACCTGTGGCTTTTAACCGGACCCAACATGGCCGGCAAGTCGACATATTTAAGGCAAAATGCCATTATTGCCATTATGGCGCAAATGGGGTCGTTTGTTCCGTGCGAAAGCGCTCGCATAGGGATTGTCAACAAGCTTTTTTCGCGTGTTGGTGCCTCTGATGATTTGGCCAAAGGGCGCTCAACCTTTATGGTCGAGATGGTTGAAACCGCGGCAATTCTAAACCAGGCCGATGAACGTTCGTTTGTGATTTTAGATGAGATTGGTCGTGGCACGGCCACATTTGACGGCTTGTCGATTGCCTGGGCGGTGTTAGAGTATTTGCACGAGATAAATCGGTGCCGCACCATTTTTGCTACCCACTATCATGAGCTGACATCATTAAGCGGCAAACTGGCGCGGTTGAGTCTGCATTGCATGAAGATAAAAGAGTTTAACGATGAGGTTATCTTCTTGCACGAGGTAATAGACGGCGCGGCCGATAGGAGCTATGGCATTCACGTTGCCAAATTGGCAGGCTTGCCCAAAGCGGTATTAAAAAGGGCCGATCAGGTGCTGCATAATTTAGAGCGGCAGGGAAAAGGAATGTCAGTCAAAGATATATCAGAGGAGCTACCATTGTTTGCTTGTGTTAAAGAAATGGTGGAAGAAAAAATATCATCACCGGCTTTAGATGAGTTATCAAAAGTAAATCCCGATGATTTAAGCCCACGTGAAGCTTTGGAAAAATTATACGAGCTGAAAAAAATGGTGTAATAAAAAAGCCGGTTTGAAATACCGGCTTTATTATTATTCGGCATCACGTTGCTCAAAAAAAGATTTGTCAACGCCGCAAACCGGGCAAGCCCAGTCATCAGGTAGCTCTTCAAACGGAGTTTCTCCGTCATAGACATAGTTGCAAACAGTACAAACCCATTGTTTAGCCATTGGCTTTCTCCTTCATATATTGTTGAAAAGTTTTGATAACATCATTTTTAAAATAATTACGGTAATCTTCATACAAAAGATTATCAGCATCACGGACATTTATTGCCTGATCAATTTCAGCAATAAACACGGTATTGCTTTCCAGGGGATAAGAGGTTAACACTTTGGCGGTAATATGAGCCAAAGCGTTTCGCAACACCGGCAAATTGTTTAAAGATCCATGTTCGACATTATCCCATTTATTGACATTTTTGCTTGATTGGAAGCCAAAATTAGCCACTACAAAAGGGTCGATATCTTTGGGCAAAACCGACAAGGAAAATTGTTTTGTCTTTTCGATACAAGATTTGGTAAAGCTTAAATTCCCGCAAGACAAGGCCAGAGCGCAAGGCTTGTTGGCAGCAATCATTACGGCATCGACGATACTTCCGGCCGGGCGTTCACCGTCGTTTGCCCCCAAGACATAAAGCCCCAAAGAAACCTTGTATAAAGCATCCCACTCAATCATAATATGCAATCCTTTCAGTCAAGAAATATATATCTTCAAATTAACAATACAAGATTAGTAATGCGGCGGCGGTGTTTCTTCGGACAAGGGTTTGACGACATCTTTATCAACCAAATCCAAGAGATATTTGTTTATTTTCAAGAGGTTGTCAATTTTAAGGCCTTGTTCATAAACAACTTTGCTAAGTTCCTCAAGAGTTTTTTCTTGGTTAGCCAAAGCAGTTTCAATATCAATCAAACGTTGTTCATCCATAAGACAGCATCCTTACAATCATAGATAAAAAGGGTAACATCAGTATTTCAAATTAGCAACATAAATTGAAAAATTATGATAAAGAAAGATTAAAAGATAAAATTTTTAAAAATTTTGCTTGAGTTCTAAAAAAAATATGTTACAACATAACGGACATTAGAGAGAACGGATTGTAGTTCAGCCTGGTAGAACGCTTCGTTCGGGACGAAGAGGCGCGAGGATAAAATCAACCGATGCTCCGGTTGATTTTACCGCAAGCGACGAAGTTTTGTCAGTTTTTTAAGGCGGAGTGAGCCGCCGCAAAAAAACATAAAAAACGAGTGACCGAAGCTTAGGTTAGTGAGCTTTAGCGAACTTACCAAGCAAGACAAGGTTCGAGTCCAGTCAATCCTTTCCACTAAAAAACCTTGATTTTCATAAAGAATTTCAAGGTTTTTATTTTTTATAAAATGTAAACATTGTTTTTTGGGTACCATATGGATACCATAATTCTATATTTTTTAGTAAAAGTCGTTTCTTAAATGACCTATTTAATAATACACCGATTATTTTATTGCTGTGTTCTATTAGGCTTTCGAATCAGTTATAATAGCAAAAGATATTAACAATGATATAAGAACAATAAAATCAAAGCATTAGGTAACATGGATTTATTTTTATTCCTTCTCTTTTTTTGCCATTTTTAAAAATAGCTGCCCCATAATAGTCCCATGAAATAATATTTTTAAGTCTCTTGTTTTTTTAAGTTTTATGACCTAACTAAAGTATTATAAATTTTATTTACAGGAGCCCATATGAGCAATAAAGAGTTGATACCGCTAAAATCATTACGCAAATTAGATAGATTGATTTTACAAAACAAAACCTTGTTTTCTGATAAAGAATTACAACAAAAAATAATTTTTTGGGCAGGAGAAATGCTCAAAGAGGCCAAAGAAGAGTGGTATGATATATATGCAACAACAATAGATGCGGTGGTTATTCAAGACCGAAAGCTAGAAGCCCAAAGAAGAGCCGAAATAAAAGATGCAAAATATGCTCCGTTTAGAGAATATTTTAAGAAAGTACAACAGGCTAAGTTTATAGAGATGCACAAACGAGGTCAAAAGCTTTCGGCAAGTGATTTTGTTAGGTATTTTCTGAAAAATAAGGCTCAATCTGTGGATATCCCATATAAAAACAGCAATTTGCAAAATAAGCTCAATCAGTTGGCTCAGGCCAACAACAGAGAATTTAAAAAAGCTTCTGCATGATATAGTTAGATGCCTTTAAGCTATGCGGGACAGACTATATTTTTTCAATCATATATAGTGTTAAAGCAAATTTTGCATTAACACATAATGGGAGAAAACAAAATGCAGATGTATTCACAATATAAATCGCCGCTTGGGTATCAAACCAATGATAACGGTATAGATAGCTATGGAGTTGATCATAGCAATTTTTCTCTTCGAGATGAGCTGGCCTATCAACTGGCTCGTCAGCAAAGAGAAAACCAAATCATTCAAAACTTTCATAATCAAGGCATAACCAAGGATTATCCGCGTAAATTGATTATTGAGGGAAATATGAAAAATTTAATTCTTGTAACAACTTTTTTTACAGTCATAATCACTACATCGGCAAAAGCTATAGATTGTGATGTGTTTCAGTTTAATCAGTGTATTTCTTGTGATGCATCATATGCGTTTAAAGTAGCTCATGCGGATGATTGTGAAAGATATTGCCCCAACCGCAACCTCGGCGATTATTTTTTTAGATAAAACACTCAGATGTATTTTAATTTCTTGCCCAGAAAACAAGCCGTATCGCTCTAAGACAGGCAGTTGTTATGGCTCACTAGCCGATGCCAACGAAGATTTAGATAATGAAAAAGAAAATACAAACAATGATAATATACTGGAGGGAGAATGGTTTACCGCTCCATCAGCGATTGACGGAAAATGTCCGGATGATAAACCTTTGCTCTATTCTGGAAAATGTTTTTCTTGTCAAGAACCTCGTAATTACGACTATTCCAAAGAAGATTGTGCAAAATGTCCTAATCGGGTTTATAAAGAGTACCCGCATCTGAATGTCAAGCACTGTGAGTTACAATGTCCAGAAGATAAACCTTTGCAAAGATGGGATGGGAAATGTTTTAGTTGTGATGAAGAAAAAGCCATTCGTTTACCAACACACTGTAATATAGAGCATGATTGTGAGGATTGGTGTCCTAACCGTACGATTTTATATGCTATAGGAGGTAACATTTTGAGTATTCCGAATTGTCCGACTGATAAGCCTCTGATGGATAGCGCAGGAATTTGCCATGAGTGTGATGAAATTGCAGATATTTTTTTGGATTACAATGAAAGATTGTGCGAAAAAAGTTGTCCAACACAACGTTATTTAGACGGCAATGTTTGCAAATTGAAAAATAACTTTAAATAAATTTATTGGTATTTGTCAGCAGGCATCATGATTAATACTCGGTCTGTAGCCAAAATAGTTTTTCTCATCTGCCAAAATTGCCAAATCAATATCGCTGATAAGCATTTCGGCAAAGGTGTTTTTGGGTGCGTCCCCTTGATGATTTGTTGCTCTTACAAGGTTTGCGATTTTTTCATCTTTGAACAAGGAATAAACCTTTTTTGCCGTTTTTTCCTCTGCATTATTACACTTGATAATCAGATCATGATAAAACCAAGCCAAAATAAATTTTTCAATTTCCAAATCATCGGGATGGGCTTCTTTGCTGATTAGGATAAAATTTATACCATACGCCAGGTGGCTAAAGTTATGGTATTTTCTATTTCCATAAGCAGCAACCAATTTATCCCATTCGGTTTCAACCGTTTCATCAGCCAAACCTTTTTGCTCGGCAACAAAAGCATAAACATCAAAGAACCAATCTTTGAGATACTTCTGCATTGCGGCATTGTGAACCGATGGCGTCACAAAATCCATTGCGGCAATATACTCATATATTTCGCAAAGTCCTTTGAAAGCCGAAGAGGACACAAAGGTCAACTCCTCTTTTGGCAGCGGTATCCAATCCATGCTAAGATGAGCTTTCCTAACCGCCAAAAGCCGTTGATTGATACTTGCCAAACGCATTTCTGCCTCGTCATCACAGCCGATTCTTTTGCCGCGAATTAAAGCTGTCGCCCCACAAGCCAAAGCTATATCAACTGTTGATGATTGGTAAGGTACAAACGAAATACAATCTATCTCGTTTTGCAAGCGCTCAAAAGCTATCTTTTCGGTCTCGGATGGTTGTATATCAGAGAGAAAACGACCGGCATACCAATTGACAAAATCATAAGTGCTCTGTTCTATCAATTTAATACGCTCTTCAGCCTCAAATAAACAATCCGATTTGGAAGCATTTTCGCCCACACCGATAATCACCTCGTCATACTTACACAACGCCTCTAAGACAATTCTCAAGTGTCCAACGGTGAACGGATCAAAAGACCCGGCATAAAATCCGATTTTGTTCATAAGTGATAATATTTAAATTGTTAGACATAATTATAAAATTTTTCGCTATTTTACTTAAAATATTAAAAAAATGCAAGATTTTTAATTAATTTTAATATTTGTAGTCTAGCCTACAAAAAATATGTCTTTTTTTTAAAGGAGCGTTTTTATATGTCAGAGTTCGGCATATCCGAGATGTTGTTGTTTCAGGTGTTTTTGATTTTCCTCAATGCGGTTTTTGCCTGTTCCGAGATTGCGGTCATTTCAGCCAACGGCAACAAACTAAAAAAGCTGTCATCTTCCGGAGATAAAAGGGCAGCTCGCTTGCTGTCATTGACGGAACAACCGGCTAAATTTTTGGCCACTATTCAAGTTGGTATTACCTTGGCCGGATTCTTGGCCTCAGCATTTGCTGCCGATAATTTTTCGGATAAAATTGCTGATTGGTTGGTAGGTCTTGGTGTAACCATATCTTCCTCCAAGTTAGATGTTTTGGCGGTAATTGGCATAACACTTATTTTGTCTTATTTCACCTTAATATTTGGTGAAATTGTTCCCAAACGCATTGCCATGCAAAATCCGGAAAAAGTGGCCTTATCGCTATCATGGTTGGTATATGGCGTTGCCAAAATATCAACTCCTCTGGTTTGGTTTTTGAGTGTTTCAACCAATATTGTCTTAAAAGCCATAGGTATTAATCCGGCGCAAGAAAGCGATAAAGTAAGTAAGGAAGAAATCCGTATCATGATTGACGCTTGTAGTGAGACCGGCGAGATAGACGATATAGAAAAAAAGCTTATTAACAATGTATTTGAGTTTGACGACAAAAGAGTGCGTGATGTTATGACACACCGTCTTGACACCATATTCCTAAATCTTGCCGATACTAAGGCAAAATGGGAAAATATTATAGTAAAAACCAGACATTCGATTTATCCGGTCTATCAAAAAAACAAAGACAATGTAATAGGTGTAGTAAGTATTAAAGACTATTTTAAATTCAAAAACGAAACGAAAGAAGACATAATCAAAAAAATTATTAAGCCATCTCTTATAACCATAGATTCGTTGCACCTTGACGAGCTTTTTATCAATATGCAAAAAACACGCAAACATTTTGCGGTTGTAGTTGATGAATATGGCAGTATCTCGGGCATTGTTACCATGAAAGATTTGTTGGAAGAACTGGTTGGTGAGCTAAAAGACGACTTAGTTGCTCCAAATGAACCAGCTGTTAGTAAAATTGGTGATAATATATGGAAGATCAAAGGCTATGCAAGCATGAAAGAAGTTGCTGCTAACATCAAAATAAAATTTCCGCAAAGTAGCTATACCACATTTTCCGGTTTTCTTTTTTCACTAATGAAAAACATTCCGCAAAATAAGAAAAATATAAAACTACAATATCAAAATCTGCAAATTAAAATATCACAGATAAAAGATCGACGTATTGAAGATGTCGAAATTAGGTTACAAGTTGATAAGAAGGAATAGATGTTTGAGTTTTGGTATAAAATTAAGACCGCGGCAATACCCGTATTGCTAAAATGGGGCAATGATTTTTACAAACAAAAAAGATATGATAAAGCAATCAAACTTTATAAACGGATTCTAAAGACGGATTCCAAACATTTTGCAGCTCGCGCCAATCTGGCCACAGCCTATTTTGAGACAGGAGATTTCACTGCATCGATTCCATATTTTTTAAGCATAATCCAAGATGATTTTTCCAATCCGTGGTGGCATAATTATTTGGCGCAATCATATCAAAAAACTTTTGTTTTTGATTTGGCTCTAGACGAGGCTTTTCTTGCTGTTGAGCTAAGTAAAGGAGCTAAGGAACAAGAGCTTAATTTGGCCTATACCATATATGAAACATCCGATGAAAAAGGCTGTGAATTCATCAAGCCGTTATTAAAAAAATGGTATCAAAAATATCCCGAAAGCGGCATCGCCAAACAGTGCTATAAATCATTTTTTTATGACAAGAATTTTACCTGTTCCGAGACCAAATATGTCGAGAGTCTTTTTGATGTTTTTGCCCCCGATTTTGAGACTGTTTTGCATGATTTAAATTACCAAAGCCCACAAGATATTGCCGATATTTTGGATGCACATTTTTCAGCCGTCGGAAATTCCAAAAAAATGCGGATTCTCGACCTTGGGTGCGGCAGTGGATTATGCGGAAAATATCTGGCGGCAAAATCATTTTGCGGCGATATTTTTGGAGTTGATTTATCAGCCCAAATGGTGCATGAAGCATCAAAAAAAAATATCTACAAGCAATTGATAAAAGACGATATAATCAGCTTTTTAAGCAAAGAAAATTTTGGCTTTGATATTATTGTTGCCGCCGATGTTTTGACCTATTTTGGTGCGCTGGATTCTATTATAAACTTAGTCAAAAAATCGCTAAATAACGAAGGGATTTTTGCCTTTAGTATTTCCCAAAATAGCCTTAATCAAAAAGAGTTTTTTCTAACGCCGTCGTCGCGTTTTGTACATACTTTAAGCTATGTAAAAAAAGTGCTGCAAAACAATGATTTTGCCATGCTCAAAATCGAGGATAAAGTTCTAAGGACAGAAGGGGGGAAGGATATTAAAGGTTATATAATTATGGCTCAAAAAAATAAAAAAAATCTCCGCTAAAGAGCGGAGATTTTCTACTTCTAAATCAGTTTAACTTACTTCGATTTTTTAACAGAAGATTTTTTAGCACAAGGCTTTTTAGCACAAGAAGAAGTCTTAGAAGAAGACGACTTTTTAGCACAAGAAGACTTGTTGCAATTCTTAGAGATCTGCTCAACAGCCATTGACCAGAAATACTCATCCTGACCAGACGGGCAACCGGCATTTTGCCAGATATAATAAGCAGCTTCTCTGATAGCTTGTTCGTTATTTACCATAATCACTAACTCCAAATAAAATTCAATAAACATTATTTAATATACATACAAAAATTTATCCGTCAATACTTAATCGGAAATATTGTCAAAAAAAATCAAAACGGGAAAAGATTATAGGGTCAAATTGACATAAATTTTTATATAAAAAAGATGTGTTTTTTTAATTAAGGCTTGCATTTAAATAGATTAGAAATTATAGATATCTTATAGGGGGTTTTTGTAGTGTCAAAACCCTGTTAATTATGTTGTTAAATTTAAGGAAATGTTCATGCAGAATTTATTATCAAAAGAAGAGATGGAAGCTGTTATCAACGGCGATCACGGCAATGTTTTTGCGGTTCTGGGAATTCACAAAAACAAAGGATCCAAAGAGGTATTTATCCGCACCTATCAACCCCATTCAAAATCAATAGAGGTCTTGAACAAAGAAGGCAAATCACTTGGTCAGATGAGCAAGCTTGATGAGCGTGGTTTCTATCAAATTGAGCTTGGAACAACCGATAATTTTGATTATAAATTTCGCATAACCAATGATCAGGATCACAACTATATCGCAGAGGATCCATATCGTTTTCTACCCACATTAGGAGATATGGATGTTTATCTTTTGGCTGAAGGAAATCATCTTGAAATGTACAAAAAACTTGGCGCGCACGTTCGTGAAATGGACGGGGTTAAAGGTGTAAGTTTTGCGGTTTGGGCACCCAATGCCAAGAGAGTAAGTGTTGTTGGGGCCTTTAATAATTGGGATGGTAGAGTTAATGTTATGCGCAAACATCCTTCTTGCGGTGTGTGGGATATTTTTATCCCCGGCATTGGCGAAGGAGAGCTGTATAAATATGAGATTAAGACACAAAACAATGATATTTTCCTTAAAGCCGATCCGGTAGCTTTTTATGCTGAAAAAAGGCCCAACACAGCATCAATTGTTTATGATATAAATCACTATTTATGGAACGATGCCGAGTGGATGAATTATCGCTCGGAGCATAATTCTTTTGACAAACCGATGTCGATTTATGAAGTGCATTTAGGATCATGGCGCCGCAAAGAAGGCAACGAATATTTGACCTATCGCGAACTTGCGGATCATCTTATTCCCTATGTTGTCAACATGGGGTTTACTCATGTTGAGTTTTTGCCTGTTGCCGAGCACCCGCTTGACAGCTCTTGGGGCTATCAGGTTATAGGGATGTTTGCTCCCACCTCACGTTTTGGTACGCCGGATGATTTTCGTTATTTGATTGATAAATTTCATCAGGCGGGTATTGGAGTGATTATGGATTGGGTTCCGGCGCATTTCCCCAAAGACGGTCATGGGCTTAATGAGTTTGATGGAACACATCTTTATGAGCATGCCGATCCGCGCAAAGGAGAACACACCGATTGGGGAACCAAAATATATAATTACGGTCGTGCAGAGGTTGCCAATTTCTTGTGTGCCAGTGCTTTGTATTGGCTTAAAGAATATCATATTGATGGTCTTAGGGTTGATGCTGTTGCCTCAATGCTATATTTGGACTATTCGCGCAAAAACGGCGAGTGGATTCCCAATCAATATGGTGGCAATGAGAATATTGAAGCCATAGCTTTTCTGCGGCGGATGAATGAGCTTGCATACTCGCAAACAGATGGTGCCATGACCTTTGCCGAAGAGTCGACCGCATGGCCGATGGTGTCGCGCCCGACATCAATGGGGGGACTTGGATTTGGCTACAAATGGAACATGGGGTGGATGAATGACACTCTGCGCTATATTTCGCACGAGCCGGTTCATCGCAAATATCATCATGGCATGTTGACCTTTGGTTTGCTATATGCATTTAACGAAAACTTTGTGTTGCCGATTTCACATGATGAGGTTGTTCATGGCAAGGGTTCAATGTTGTCTAAAATGCCGGGCGATGAATGGCAAAAGTTTGCCAACTTGAGAGCTTATTATGGTTTTATGTATACGCACCCGGGCAAAAAACTGTTGTTCATGGGATGTGAGTTTGGCCAAGATTACGAGTGGAATTCGGAAGAGGGGCTAAGGTGGTTTTTGCTTGACTATCCGATGTATAAAGGCCTTCAAAACTGTGTCAGAGACTTAAATTTGATGTACAAAGGCAATGCTCCTTTTTATCAACAGGATTTTGACTATCGCGGGTTTGAGTGGATTGATCACTCTAATGCTGATGACAGCGTAATTTCATACATGCGCAAAGGCTATAATCCCGGAGATTATCTAATTGTGATATGCAATTTTACTCCAGTAGTAAGAGAAGGTTACCGTATAGGTGTTCCTGAAGATTGCCAATATCAAGAAATTTTTAACAGTGATGATGTAAACTACTGGGGAAGCGGGGTTAAGAATGAAGAATTTATGGAGGCCAAAGCTGAAGAATGCAACTATAAGCCATATTCAATTTCATTGCGTTTGCCGCCGTTGTCGACAATTGTCATAAAACCAGTACGCTAAGGAGAATAGATGTCCCGTTTCAAATCAAATTCCGGAAGAGCGTTTCCTTTGGGTTCGAATTGCGATGGTAAAGGGGTAAATTTTGCGTTGTTTTCGGCCCATGCGAGCAAAGTGGAGTTGTGCATTTTCAATGACAGTGGCTCACAAGAAGAAGAGCGCTATGTAATTAGAGAAAATGACAACAACATTTGGCACATCTACCTTGAAGGAGCCAAACCCGGATTGGTCTATGGTTATAGGGTTTACGGGCGTTATGATCCGGCACAAGGGTATCGGTTTAATCCCAACAAATTATTGATAGATCCGTATGGTAAAAAGCTTGTAGGTACACTAATTTGGAATAAGGCGATTTTTGGGTACGACATTGACAGTGCAGATAAAGACCTATCTTTCTCTGAGCTTGATTCGGCGCCATATGTACCCAAATCGGTGGTGGTTGATGACAATTATGATTGGGAAAAAGATGTTTCGTTGGGCTATTCTCTGAGTTCAAGCATTATTTATGAAACACATCTGCGCGGAGCCACCAAGCTAAATCCGTTTTTGAATGATTCTGAAAGGGGAACATTTGCCGGCTTTGGAGATGATTCGACGCTAAACTATCTAAAACATCTAGGTATAACCACGGTTGAATTTTTGCCGATACATGCTTTTTTTAGCAATCGCCACAAACGTGGCTATATCATAGATAATTATTGGGGATATGAGAGTTTTAGTTTTTTTGCCCCCGAGCAGTCATATTTATCCAAAGGAGATATTAACGAGATAAAAGACTTGGTAAAAAAAATGCACGCCAAGGGTATAGAGGTGATTTTAGATGTGGTCTATAACCATACCGGCGAGGGCAACCATCTTGGGCCGACATTATGTTATAGAGGCATAGACAATTTATCATACTACACCTTAAATCAGGACGACAGGCGGTATTATAATGACACAACCGGTTGTGGGGCTGGGTTTAATTTGCAGCATCCGATGGTGTTGCGGTTGGTTATGGATTCTCTGCGCTATTGGGTCAAAGAAATGCACGTTGATGGTTTTCGTTTTGATTTGGCAACCACATTGTGTCGTACCAATGGCAATTTTAAGCAAACCAGCGGTTTTTTGTATGCAGTTGCGCAAGATGAAGTTTTGCAAAGAGTAAAACTTATTGCCGAGCCTTGGGATATAGGCATGGGGGGGTATCAATTGGGGGCATTTTTGCCCGGATGGGCGGAATGGAACGATAAATATCGAGATAATATCAGGCGCTTTTGGAAAGGCGACGAATTTCAGATTGCCGAGCTGGCATCAAGGTTAACCGGCTCAAGCGATATTTTTAATCACGACAATCGGACAATCTCCTCAAGTATTAACTTTATTACGGCGCACGATGGCTTTACGTTGCATGATTTGGTAAGCTACAATCATAAACACAATTCTGCCAATGGTGAGGACAATCGCGACGGTAGTGATGCCAATTGGAGCTGGAATTCCGGAGCCGAGGGCGAAAGTGATAATAAGGTTGTGGAAAAGAATCGCATGTACCGCACTAGAGCGATGCTTGCGACATTAATGTTGTCATTTGGTACACCGATGATGGTTTTTGGCGATGAGTTTGCCCGCAGCCAAATGGGCAATAACAATCCATATTGTCAAGACAATGCAATTACATGGATAACCTGGGAAGGCATCAATGCCAAACAAAGACAGCTTATATCTTTTGTGCGCAAGCTTATCCGTCTGCGCAAAAAACTAAAGATTTTCAACCGCACTAAATTTTTTACCGGACAGATGGTTGATGTACAAGGCTGTAAAGACATTGCATGGTATACCGAGCAAGGCAAAGAATTTATAGAATCTGATTGGCATGACGGCAGCCGTCATAGTCTGTCATATTTGATAAAAGACGCGCAAGGATTTATAATGGCGATATTTAATGCCAACTATCATGAAATTGATTGGAAGCTGCCGTCACTAAGCAATAAATTATCTTGGAACTTGCTGCTGGATTCGTCAGGACAGTTTGCGGAATTGTCAAACATAAGATCATCGAAAGTTATCAAAGTTCCGGCTTGGAGTGTTTTGGTGTTTGAGATAAAAGGAAAATAATAAATGGACACAGACTTAAAGAAAATTGCCGAAAAACTTGGCATAGCGGTTGATTTTAGCGATGCCGGTCTAAGGCATCAAAATTATACGGTAAGCGGAGAGATTGTAAAGTTTTTCGCCAAAGCTATGGGGTATGATGCAGATACGAGCGATAAGGCCTCGGCTTCTTTGTCAAAATTAGAAAACAGACGTTGGCAAAGGACATTGGAAGCGATATATGTCTGTAACATACATAATTTGATTATAGATGTAGTTGCGCCTGATTTATCGTCAATTGTTTTAACGGCGCAAGATGAAAAAGGCAACAAAATTGATTTATCTTATCAATATTTGGGCAATTGCGAGCAGTATGGCAATTTATATAAAGAAAGTTTGCGAATAACCACGGAATTGGAAATAGGCTATTATGATTTAAGGGTTGTTATCGGCGGCAAAACATATACTTCTGTTTTGGCGGTTGCTCCCGATCGATGCTATAATATTTTGGAAGATAAAAAAATATGGGGCTATGCTCTGCAGTTGTACTCAGTAAAGAGCAAACGCAATTGGGGTGTTGGAGATTTTACCGATTTAAAAAATTTTGTAAAGATGTGCGCCCAAAGCGGAGCTGATATAATAGGACTTAATCCGCTTAATGTTCTAAGTCATAATTATCCGGAAAACGCCAGTCCGTATTCATCAATATCACGAGAATTTCTAAATCCCATCTATATAGATATAGAAGCTGTTCCGGAATTTGATTCCAAAGATAAAGAGCCTTTGGAAGGATTGTTGCAAGAGCTGAGGACGAGTGAATTTATAGAATATACCAAAGTCTATCCCTTAAAGGTCAAGATGTTGGAAAAATGTTTTGCCGTTTTTCAAAAAAACAAAAACAGCAAACGGTATAAAGAATTTTTAGAATTTTGCGACAGATATGGAGCAAGTCTTGATAATTTGGCGGCTTTTCAGGCCATTTATGATGAACAAACGCATAAGGTTTGGGGCGGATGGCGAGCCTGGCCAAAGGAGTATTTATCGCCGTCTTCGCCGCAGGTTGCAAAATTTGTCAAACAAAATCAAGACAAGGTTGATTTTTTCAAGTTTATGCAGTTTGAGGCATGGCGTCAATTTTCACAAGCCGTAGCCGAGGTTGAAAATTGCGGTCTCAAAGTTGGATTTTATCGCGATTTGGCGGTAGGTGTCGGCAGAGATAGTGCTGAGTACTGGAGCAACCCTGATTTATTTATACCCGATGCCGGGGCCGGAGCTCCGCCGGATGCGTTGTTCCCCGGTGGCCAGAAATGGAATTTGGGAGCTTTTATTCCCGAGGTGTTAAAAGAGCAAGGTTATAAGCCATTCCGCAATATTTTACGAGCCAATATGCAAAATGCGGGAGCTTTAAGGATGGATCATGTTATGAGTCTGATGCGTCTTTATGTTATTCCTGATGCTTTTGATTCCGGCACATACATATACTATAATTTTGAAGATATGTTAAATATCGTTGCATTGGAAAGCTGCCTCAACAAATGTATCATCGTCGGCGAAAGTATAGGCAACGTTCCTCCTGGATTTATCGAATCCATAGAGGCCAAAGGTTTCCACGCCTTAAGTATTTTATGGACGGAACGAAAAGATATGGGGTGGGGCGCTTTCAATCAGCCTTCGCAATATCCTTATAATGCATTTACTTCTGTTGGTACGCACGACATAGCTCCGCTAAAGATGTGGTGGTTTGGCTATGACATAGAGTTAAACTATGCCATGGGTATGTTCAAGAGTGAGGAAGAAAGAGCGATTGCTTACCACAAGAGAGAGCAAGATCGTAGCTATCTTTTGGCCGCGCTGGATGAGGCTGGTGTTTGGCCTGAGGATAAGCCAAGAAGCGGAAATTATGTTTATGGAGAACAATATCCTGAAGGAATAGAAGAGGCGGTGATGAGATTTATGTCGCGCAGTAACTGTCCGGTTTTTTTGGCTCAGCTAGAAGATATGCTTCATGTTGAAAAGATGCAAAATCTTCCAGGAACCGATCATAATCAGCATCCCAACTGGCGGCGCAAACTTCCGGTTGATCTTGAAGATTTGGCGCAAGACGTAGCTTATATAAGATGTGTGGCGGCAATTAGAAAAGAACGTTAGATGTTTAAAGATAAGGTGTTGGTATTTGACCTAGATGGCACATTATATAATGTCGGCGCAAAGGTCGAGAATTTGGTTGATGCCAAAGTCAAAGAGTTTTTTAAACAAAAGCTAAAACTTAATGATGAAGAAGCAAACGTGGTGATTAAAGATATAAGAAAGCGCTATCAATATGATGTTGAGGCGTTGGATGAAGAATACCCGTTTTCCAAAAAAGATTTTATGGATTTTATTTGCAATGTAGATATAAGCTTTCTGCCCCAAGACTATGCGCTTGATGCCAAACTTAAAAAGATGCCGCAACGCAAATTTATTTTAACAGACAGTACCAAAAAACATGTTTTAGATGTATTGTTGGTTATTGGTGTTGCGGCGGATAATTTTGCGAGTATTTTTGACGGTCATGATATGGCCTATACATTTAAACACAATCCCGATGGATTTAAGCTTTTTTTAGATAATTATGGTCTAAAAGCAAAAGATTGTTTGTTGTTTGAGGATAATCCGTGCAATCTTGAGGTGGCCAAGGAAATAGGGTTTACAACGGTTTTGATTGGCCAAGAAGATAAAGAAAAACCTTCATTCTGTGATTACCGCTTTGCTGATATTAAGAAAGCGTTGGAGTATTTTGCATAACAATCCCCAAAAACAAAAAAATCAAAAAAAGTTATTGATTTTTAACTAATTTGTTGTATACATACCTGCTGAATGTATGTAAAAAGGACTCAAAATGGCAAGAAAAACTAAGGAAGATGCAGAACAAACCAGATTGGCGATTCTCGATTCTGCATTGCAAACTTTTTATGAAAAGGGCTTTTCGCGCACAACATTTGATGAAATAGCCAAGCGCATCAACCTAACCAAAGGAGCGGTTTATTGGTATTTCCGCAATAAAACCGATTTGATAGCAGCATTGATCACACAAAAGATATTGGAACATAGAAAAAACTATCATTACGAGGTATCTGATAGTTTGTCATCATTACGTTGCGGCATAATAAATCGAGCGCAAGCCATTGAAAACGATGTAGATTTCAGACGTTTTTTGTTTTTTGTGGTTTATCGTATGGAGTGGTCTCCGGCGGTTTTTGACAAGGTTTGGTCAGAGATAGGAGAGCTTTGTGAGCTTCCGGATAAAGAGTTATATGATGTATTGCTCCGTATTCAAAAGAATGGTGAAATACGTCAGGATATTAATATAACAGAACTCAGGCAGATAATGATTTGTTTGTGGAAAGGAATTATTGATAAATACATTTTGGGAGTTAATATTGATATGGATTTATCAACAGCAATGACCAAAGGATTTGATATGATTATTAACGGAATAAAAGTGGAGAGTAAATAAAATGCAGGTAGTAAAGGTACAGAAAAGAAAAATAGTTCTTAATTTTGTCATTATTGTTTTATGCATAGGCATTGGTTGGTATCTTAAAGCCAAACTTACGCCGCAAAGCAACAATATGGCTCTTGCCGGAGGATCAACTCCGCATGTATTGGTTGAAGAAGTGATAAAGACCGATGTCTCTCCACAAAGAAAATATATAGCATCAGTTGAAGCGATAAAAAGTGTTGATCTGATACCGCAGGTTTCGGGCTATGTTGATGAAGTATTGTTTCAGGAAGGTTCAGTTGTAAAAGAGGGAGACATTTTATTTGTGATCGAGCAAGATCGCTATATTGCAAATGTAGATTTAAGTCAGGCAGCCCTAGACAGTGCCAAAGCCAATTTGGTAAAAACCGAGAGAGATTATAAAAGACAAAAGGCCTTAAGCAGCCAGCAGTATGCCTCCAAGTCAACATTGGATACGGCCGAAAGTGCGTATTTACAGGCCAAAGCGGCGGTAGCTCAGGCTGAAGCCAATTTGGAGTTAGCCAAAATAGATCTGGAACATACCGAGATTAAAGCCCCCATAACCGGTCTTATCGGGAAGGCCGAAGTTACCGAGGGTAACTATGTAAGTTCCAATACACAGACTTTGGCGCGCATTATCCAAGCCTCCCCAATAAGAGTTGTATTTTCGGTTCCTGATAAAGACAATATCATGTTCAAAAGACTTGGTTCAAGCGGTATGAAGACACGTTTGGAATTACCGGACGGCAGTATCTTAAATGACAACATGGTTTCGTATTTTGTTAATAACGAAGTCAACAAAAACACGGCAACTATTCCGATTTATTTGGAATATGCCAACCAAGAAAGGATTTTGGTTGCCGGCAATTATGTTAATGTAATTTTATCATCGGCCGAAGAAACTCCTGCCATAATAATTTCACCGGCAGCGGTAATGCAGGATGCCAACGGCTCATATGTTTATGTTGTTGACCAAGAAGGCAATGTCAGCGAAAGAAGAGTACAGTTAGATGGTCTGTTTGAAGACAAGCAAATAGTTCTTTCTGGCCTTGAAGGCAATGAAAAAATTATTGTTAGCGGCTTGCAAAAGGTCAAAGATGGTGCCAAAGTCAGAGCTAGCTTGGTTTCTAATACAACAGAGGAGGCCAAATAAAAATGTTTTCAAGGATTTTTATTGAGCGTCCTCGCTTTGCGATGGTAATATCCATCGTGTTGTCATTGGCGGGAATTATCTCGGTGTTTTCTTTACCGATTGCCTTGTATCCGGAAATAACTCCGCCGGAGATTGTTGTATCGGCAACATATCCTGGTGCATCAGCGGAAGTTGTAGCAAGGACCATAGGTATTCCGTTGGAAGAGCAGGTCAACGGTGTTGAGGATATGATTTATATGTCATCATCATCGGAAGATTCTTCATATCAACTAACCATAACTTTTAAGGTTGGAACCGATCCTGATATGGCGCAGGTAAAGGTTCAAAACCGTATTCAACAGGCAACCTCCATGTTACCAACCGAGGTACAACGTCAAGGTCTGACGGTACGCAGCCGCTCATCCAATATTTTAGGATTCGTTTCGGTGTTTTCTCCTGACAATAGTTTGAGCAGCCCCGAGCTGGCGGATTATGTTCAAAACAATATGAAAAACAGTTTGTCGCGTGTTGACGGTGTCGGCGAGGTCAATGTTTATTCGGCAAGACTTAGCATGCGTGTATGGCTTGATGCTGATAAAATAGCAGCTCTAAATATACCATTGGCGCAAATTGTTTCGGCGATTGAAGGGCAAAACTATCAACCATCACTTGGTAAAGTAGGGTCAATGCCCGGCGATGGCAAACAACAAATAGTCTATGCTTTACAGACCCAAGGTCGTATCAATGAGGTTGAAGATTTTAAAAACATTATTGTTCGTACGGCCGAAGAAGGGGGAATGGTTCAGCTCAAAGATATTGCTCGTATAGAAATTGGAGAAGAATCATATCGGGCAGCCTCTAAGTACAATGGAGTTCCAAATGTTGCCATAGCTGTCAACCAATTAACCGGCGCTAATGCTTTGGAAGCCATGAAGAACTTAAAAGTTGAATTGGAGCGCTTAAAAACTAATTTTCCCGAAGGTGTGGACTATTTGATAGGCTATGATTCTACCAAATATATCACGGCCTCTATTGAGGAAGTTGTTTTGACATTGGTATTTACCTTTGCGCTGGTTATATTAGTTTGCTATATCTTTTTGCAGGATTGGCGTTCGACATTGGTGCCCAGTCTAACCATTCCGGTGTCATTGTTGGCAACTTTTGCGGTTATGTTGGCTTTGGGGTATAGCTTAAATATGCTAACCTTGTTCGGATTGGTTTTGGCAATCGGATTGGTGGTTGATGATGCCATTGTGGTTGTGGAGCGTGTTTTGGCTTTGATGGAGCAAGAAGGCCTAACGCCTAAAGAGGCAACCATCAAAGCAATGAGCGAGGTATCAGGGGCCATTGTTGCAACCACTTTGGTTTTGCTGGCTATCTTTGTACCGGTAGGATTTATGGGAGGTATAACCGGTAAGATTTATCAGCAATTTGCCATAACGATATCGGTTTCGGTGGTATTTTCAGCCATCAACGCTTTGACGTTATCCCCAGCATTGTGTGCGACGATATTGCGTCCGCTAAAACCGATTGAGCATGGCCCGTTGTTTTGGTTTAACCAATTGATTAACAAAAGCAGAGACACCTATGCCGGCATTGTTGGGATTTTTGGCCGCAAGATTGGAGTTGTGGCAGTTGTTTATGGTCTGGCGTTGATAGTTATAGCTGGTATTTTGAACATCAGCCAAACATCGTTTATTCCCTCCGAAGATCAAGGTGTGGTTATGGGTAACGTTCAGCTTCCGGAAGGAGCCTCGCGTGAGAGGACGCAGGCTTTTATTGACAAGATCATTCCCCTTATCAGAAAAGAGCCAGGAGTTGACGCCGTAATGGCAATCACCGGTGTCAGTATGATTGGTGGAACAGGTGAAAACGTTGCCATGGTAATTACAGTACTAAAGCCATGGAATGAAAGGAAAGGTGATGAGCTTTATTCCACCAACATTCTAAACCGCTTAAGAGCAAAATTGAGCGAGTATTCGGAAGCGGAGGTTCAGCTGTTTGAGCCGCCGGCAATTATGGGACTTGGTATGAGCGGAGGTATGGATTTCCGTTTGCAATCAATGGATACCGATAATCCGCAAGCCATAGAGGCTGCCTTGATGGCCTTTTTGGGCAAGATGAATGCTTTACCTGAGATATCTTACGCCTATACGACCTACACGGCCAAAACGCCGAATATCTATGTTGATATTGACAGAGTAAAAGCTGAGGCTATGAAGGTAGGTATCGGCAGCATATTCTCAACCCTACAATATTACTTAGGTTCGGCCTACATCAATGATGTTAACTTTGGTACACAGGTTAACAAAGTTATGATTCAGGCAGATTGGAAAAATCGTAAAGACATTGATTCGATAAAGAATCTTCATGTTCAAAGCGAGAACGGCGATATGGTTCCGCTTGATAGTGTCATTACCTTAAGTAAGATATTATCACCGCGTGTTGTCAGCCGCTATAATCAGTATCCGTCAGCCACTATTACGGCAGTACAAAATCCGGCGGTAAGTACCGGTGAGGCTATGGCAGCGGTTGAAGAGCTGGCTAAAAGTATGCCCTCAGGATTTGGTTATGAATGGTCCGGCATTAGTTATCAGGAAAAGAGCTCGCAAGGGCAAATAGGGTATTTAATCACCTTGGCGATTATTTTTGGTTATCTGTTTTTGGTGGCTCAGTACGAAAGCTGGATTACGCCGCTTCCGGTATTAACCTCGGTTGCAGTTGCAATGCTTGGAGCTTTGATAGGTTTGTTTGTAACCGGATTGCCGCTAAGTATTTATGCTCAGTTGGGTTTGATACTTTTAGTAGGCTTGGCCAGTAAGAACGCCATTTTGATAGTAGAGTTTGCCAAAGAAGAGCATGAAAGGGGCTCCAACTTGGTAAAATCAGCCATGGTTGGCACCAAAGAAAGGTTCCGTGCGGTTTTGATGACGGCATTTACCTTTATTTTGGGTGTATTTCCGATGATTATTGCCTCAGGAGCTGGTGCGGCCAGCCGTATAGCAATTGGTGTTCCGGTATTTTACGGGATGTTATTAGGAACGGCGCTCGGTCTTTTGGTGATACCTCTACTTTATATTTTGTTTGAGACGATTTATCAAAAGACATTCGGTCAAAATAAACAGTAAATAACACCAAAGAAACAAAAAACCGCCTTTGTCAAAAGGCGGTTTTTTGGGAATGTAAAATATTTTGTCAAGTTTTAGGAAAAATGTTGCAAAAGTGAAGAAAGGCTATTGCAAAAAAGTTTATAGTTATTATTATAAAGAGAAGTGTATTTTTTATAAAGGGATGAGTGTACCTCAATGCGAAAGATTGGTAAGATATTTTTTGCTGTATTAACAGTTCTTTGTTTGTGCAATATCAGTTATGCTGCAGTCAGGCTTGTAAGCGAAACAGAATATGGGGTTATTCTGTATGGAGCCTCAGAAGACGAAACAAATTCGTTGTGTAATAAAGGTGCTTGTCCGGAAGCCTATATTGGTTCAGGCGCAATTGATTGCAAACTTCACAATACATCGGAAAATTGCCGGCAAGTTAATTGTTGCAAAGGTACAAAAGAGATCACGGTTAAAGAATGTCCCGAAAGTTTTATATACAATGTTTCTGATACGATAGACGTCAGCAATATGGAATATTGCGATGGGTACAGAAACGGTGTTAAGGGTATATGGTCTAAAGACAATCCCAATCTTTGCAAGACACAAGGTATTACCTCGGAAAGCTATTTAAGCAAAATATCATCATCGACCAATTGTGGTAAATCGCAAGCGGCTGGATACGGAGGTGTTTCAAGACAAAGCTGCTCCAAGAAAGAAGGGGATCCTGAGACTCCATATTGTCTAGTCTATGACATTTCATATTTTACAGCATGTCCGGTTGATTATCAAACATCTTATTTTTCTTCATGCGGGGTTGACGGAACAGAAGCTGCCATTCCTTGCTATGTCAATTGTGGAAGTGCATATTGCTTAGGTTTCACCTGTGATATGAAAAATGTTAAAGATTGTAAAGAGCTTATAGCCGAAAAGAAGGATGAAGGTTGGTTCAGTACAGATTTAAGCTCGACCTACAGTAGTGACTTTCCGTATGCTTGCAAGGATGACGGGGTAATAAAATATGTAGGATTTTACTGTCAAAATTATTCATCCGATCGCCCAACTTCATGCAGTGCATCCAACGGGGAAATGACGTCTTGCTCCATTCCGGCCATAAGCGGAAGCGACAAGGTTGTCTATAAATGCTCTTGCTCGAAAGATGCACAAACGCTCAAAGAATGGTGTGCATCAAACCACGGCAATGACAGTACATGTCTTGATAAATATTATGGTATTGAGGCAACGGAATGTAAGCTTGATAAAGATACAGAAGGCAACACATTGGTAAAATACACGGAATTTTCATCAGACATAGCAGTTTGCGATGAAATTACAAATTGGAAATATTCGGTTGAAACATCAGATTCCGGCAGATGCAAAGACTACTCAAACAAATATTCTAACCAAGCTTCTCCGGTAGCTGATAGATGCCGTATAATTGACACCAACACCTATGCTACCAAGATTGTAAATATCTGCAAATATTGCGAAAACTTTTTAACGGACAATGCTGATATCGCTCAGAATTTGTGTCCTAACGGAACTCCTACGGAGTGCTATTATCCTAACGGATCCGCGGATTCCAAGGCATATATGGGATGTTCTTGCGGCAGCGAATTAAAGACAATAGAGGATTGGTGTTCTCTAGAAGATTCAAGCGAAAACTGTTTATTACAAGCAGTAGGAGTTGGTAAAGAATGTCGTACCACACCGCTTAGGGCCACTCGGGCGATGATGATGACATATAGTAAAAATGCTCCAAGCAATACTGGAGATATTGTGTATTATGCTGACATAGCCTGTGCCTCGGAATATCAAACCAAAGAAGATTGGTGTGCCGCCAATCAAGACAAAATAGAATCAGGTTATAACTGCATGAAAGATTATGTTGGTTTTGGAACTCCATGCACTTTAGATTCCGATGGTTCTGCCGATGACTATAAATATACCAAATTTGTATTGGCTTGTCCGGATAAAGGTGTAGTAAAACCGACTGTCAATGAGTGTTTATTGGAAGGAGAGAGTTCACCGGTATACATATCCTGCTATGATAAATCCACGGTTGAAACTAGTGATCCAATAGTTTCTTACATATGTAAATGTCCGGATAATTATGGTATATCATGTGAAAATGAAAATTATGGAAGAGGTGGCAAGAAATGCCAATTTGATGTAGATGCTTTAGGAAACAGCGTTGATAAATATTCAGATTGTTATTTAAAATGCGGAACCCCTTATGCTTCGGTTTCATCAGCCACAAATTCCGGATGTCTTGAATTATATGAAGGCTACACTTCAACAATTCGCGGAGGATTTGACAGTCCGGAGATGTGCATAAAAACAGACGGTAGTTTTGAATATATCTGTGGTTGTCCGGAAAAATTTAAGACAATAGAAGATTGGTGTCAGGAGAACCATCCAGACGAAGCATCTTGTAAAAAAGAATATTCCGGAAGCGGGACTAGCTGTACACGAGATGTTAATGATAATACCTCTCCAAGTTCTGTATTAACCAAATATGCCAATTATGTTGTTTTCTGTCCGCAAGACCGTCCTTTGTACCAAAGTGAGGATGATTGCACCTATATGGGGGGCGAATATGAATATAGTTGTGTAGATGAAGAGAAAGTAGAAAAGGTTGTATGCAAATGTTCGGAAGATAGTTGGTTTGACAGTTGTTCCCCGATAGAAGTTGATGGTGTTACGATAGAGCAAGAGCCGACAGGTTCTATGTGCAATCTAGATGGCAACAACAAGATAAAATATGGAGAATGCGCTGATAGTTGCGCCTCGCTTTTGAATGCCAAGGCAATAGACGGAGCTTATAAGTATCTTGATTCTTCAATATCCGTTCCAACGACAATTACCTGTCAAAACGAGTTAGGAAAAGGTGCTGTTTTTGGCGGAACGTCAAAGATATATTGTTCTCGCAACAATTTGAAGATGTATCCTTGCTATTGTCCAAAATCGTTCACTGAATGTTCAGCCGAGGATAATCAAATACCGGCAAAGAATGCTCAAACCTGTAAAGCCAACGGCATTACATATTACAGCGAGTGTGCACCGGCACAATGCAAGGATGAGAGTTCAACCGTAGCCATCGAAGCTTCCAGTGGCAATTATGATCAAGACAAAGCCAATATTCAGGGGCGTTACGGGGTTGGCGCATCCATGATAAAATGTACGGATGACGAAGGAGTTGAAAAGTGGGAAGTAAGTTGTGATACATCAGTTTACAAAGATAGATGTGAATATCCTTATGAACCATCAGCCAATAGTGCATGGTGCCGCTATGGTGACGGAAACACTTTGATGAAAGACGGCAAAGAGCATTATAAGAGTGGTTCGTGCAATGTAGTAAAGACGCTTGGTGAGTGTGAAAAGAGTGTAATAGAAAACGGGAAACAAGTATCATCTCCGTATACAATCTTTACGGTATCCTCAGAGAGCGAATGTGCATCAAAGTATGGTTCAGGAGCATCTGTACAGTTATGTGAATATGGGGCTGACAAGGACTATAAGAGGGCATATAATTGCTATTATGATGCCTCCAAATTTAAGTATACAACATCAAACTGCGGTGTTCGCAATGACTTAACCGGAGATCATATAATTGTAAACGGCAAGAAATTCTGGCGTGAATGCAGATGTGCCAAAGCCTATCAGCACCACAAGTATAATTGCGGTGGTTTATTATCAGGCAATCCGTGCAAGCAAGAAGTAACACAAAGTATGCTTGATTCTGATGATACTTTGCCGGCCTCAACCTTGGGAGAAACATTACCGTTCTATCCTTATTGCGAGTGTTCGGCCGAATATACTGAAGTATGCGATGAGGATGGCAGCGGAAGGTATAAAGGTGTCGGCACCGAATGCAATGGTAAATACAAAGCATGTGAATGCATACCTGATGCCCTACCTGAAAATTGGACAGATAATTACTATGGATGTCCAGGTGGCAAGAAGCCGACAGGTGTATGGAAAGATAATGGTTGCGGACAGAAATATTATCAATGTTCCGTAATAGAATGTACGTGGGAATATACGGAGATGTGTGAATCGCCGTTAATTCCGGTTGGTCAGGCGTGCCAGGATAATCAAGGCAATATCGGAGGATACAAATCATGTAGTTGTCCGGCTGGTTACAAAGTTTGTCCGTCAAATCAAGTCGGGGAAGGAGAGCCGTGCAATCTTAAAGGAGTTTCATATTATGAAAGTTGTACTGACAAAGACACCTGTTCAACAATTATAACGGAAACCTGTAATGGTCCATTGCAAATAGGTATTAACCCGTGTATTCGCGATGATATAACCTATTATGAGAGATGTGCCTGCGCCAATGGTTATACCGAGGTCTGTGAAGATGGAGAGGTTGGTGTCGGCAATTACTGTGAATTAAATGGGGTTAAATATTATAAACAGTGCATAAAACCTGATAGTCAGTGTAGCGAAGGTCATGTTACCGCATGTGATACCAACCAAGTAAGTTATTCGCCATGTGTTTATACAGATGAAGAGGGCAAACAGAGTATCAAGTATTTATGTAAATGTCCCAACAACTGGTATACGTCTGAAACCTGCGAAAGCGAAAATTTAAGTGGGGAAAAGTGTACTCAAAAAGATTCATCCGGCAATACGACCACCCATTACAGCACTTGTTCAGGAATTGAGACCTGCTCACCCTATCAAGAAATAAGTTATAAGATTTGTACCGAAGCTCAAACCGGTGAAGGCGGAAGATGCATTTCCTCCGATGATGACAGTTTGGGAGTAACCAAATATGCAACTTGTATTGACAGCAACAACTGTTATGAAACCGGATTCAAGTATTCATGTATGGGATATGATCCTGAATACTTAGGAGATGCCTGTATAGACGCCAATGGCAATCGTTTATATAAATCGTGTCCGTGTCCGAGCTCTTATGTCGGCTGTGCCGGAACCAATACTTCCAAGGGGCAGAAATGTATTCCGGTACTAGAAGACGGAAGTTTAGGCAATCCTGTTTATGCGTCATGTGAATGCGATCAATCAATATACAAATATACCTGTGAGGCGGAAGATAGCGGCAACAAAGGTATTAAGCCGGCCAATGAACAGGATTATTGCGAGATTTTTGAAACGGTTACATCTACAGGAGATGATGGTAGTGTTACAACCCAAGAAAAGAAAGTCAGATATTATACGGCATGTGAATGCGGCAGCGAGTATAAATATGCCTGTCCAAACGGAACCGGAGAGGTTGTACCGGAGGATTATGCCAAAGACTACTGCCTGCTTGGTTCGTCCAAACTTTATAAGGGATGCGGGTGCGCAGCTGATTACACCTATACATACAGTGATTGTGAAGACCAAGGAGCTGTTATAGAAAGCGAGCTTAATTATTGCACAATCAAAGGGACGGTCCCGGGTGAAACCAGACCTACCAACGAAGCGCTCTACAGAAGCTGCAGTTGTGGCTTAGAATATAAGTTGGAATGCGCAGAGTCTAAATATGACCAGAATGGTGTACCGTCATGCACCATTGAAGGAAAGACTTTATATTCACAATGTGTATGCTCATCAGGTTATAAATCATGCGGAGCAGGACAACAAACATCAGGAGATTCTTGTCAATCTAAGAGTGTATCGGCCGATGGCACTGTTGTATCAGGAGCAACATTATATAGTGGTTGTTCGTGTGATAGCTCGTATTCTCTAACCTGTGATGATGACACATACGCATATAATTCAGACTCTTGCTCAGATAATGGAGTAACTAAATACAAGAAATGTATTTGTAAAGATGTTTATGAGATTAACCTATCATCATCTACAAGTGACCAAACCCAATATTGTGAAAAACTTGGCAAAAAGGCTAATACCAGTTTAACGGAAAAAGCCTTTTGTATTGAGAAAAATGGAAACTCATCAACAATTCGTCCGCATAAAGAGGTATGTGTCTGCGATTCCAAAACCTATGATACGGAAACTACATCGGACACTACCAATGAATACACTTATTGTGAGAATATGGGGCAAGATGTCAATACAGATCTAAAAGATGAAGCTTTTTGTACCGATATTATAGACGGTGTATCCAGGAACTATCCACATCGTGAGTTATGTCTATGTGATACAAGGATTTATGACACAGGCATAACTACACAGACGCAAGATCAAGCCGCATATTGTAATACATTTGAAGGAATGGTAGCAAACACCAATCTAAGCGAAGATCCTTTCTGTTCGGCCAAGGTTAATAATCAGTGGATTAATTATCCGCATAAAGAGATATGCGCCTGCAATCCCGATATTTATGATACGGATATAAACACTCAGGCAAAAGATCAGGCAAGCTATTGTTCTGCCGAAGGTAAAGACCCCAATGAAGATATATCGGAGGACGAGGCCTTTTGTACAGATATAACTAATGGTACTAGCAACAAACATCCGCATAAAGATATATGCAAAGAGGCAACACCGTAGGTGTTATTGGCCATAAGATGTTGAAGCCATATGAAAAAATCCCCTAAAAATTATTTTTAGGGGATTTTTTTGATTATATTAAGAACGTCCATTATCTTTTTGAGAAATTTTGGGAGCATCCTTGGATTTGCCTTTGTCCTTAGTTTTCAAAACCATCTCAGTATGCTTTTTGTACTGCTCTTTTCCCTCAATTACGCGGTTTAAAATCTGCCCTTGCAACACAGTTTTTTGCTTAGGGGAAAGATCTTCATTATTATTAAGGTTCACCAAATTTTTGGCTGCTTGTTGAGCATATTTGGGCAGGTTTCTATAAGCATTATCTTTTTCAAGATCCCCCAAGGTCTTATGACCTTGAGCCAAATCAGTTATTGTTGAAAGTTTAACTGACAACTTCTCTACACTCCCACCAACAATTCCGGCCGCCGCTTTTTCATCTTCAACCCATTGTCTCAAATCTTTATCTTTTTTATAGTCGGGATCTTTTTCATAATCTCTTACAGCAGACAAATTAAGGAAAAACTCTGCTTGTTGAGTCCCCTTACCGAGAGATCGGTTAATTTCTTCTGAACTCAGTTTTTCACCTTTTTGTATCCGATCAATCAATTTAATTTTATCAATTTGCTCCTCAGCAGTTTTGGCTGAATTGATTGCGGCGGTAAACACGGTCTTATAATCAATTTCTCCTCTTTCTAACTTGATAACTTGCTCAGGTTTCTGTCTAGTATTTTTCCGTCTGTTTGGTTTTTCTTCTGTTTTATCAGTAGCCTCGTTTTGCACAACCGGTTTGGTCTCATCTTTAGGCTTGCCCTCATCCTCATTTTGCACAATATTCAGTTTGTCAGCTTCTGCTTGTCGTTGCTCAACTTCTTCTTTGTTGGTTATTGCAATGTTATTTTCTTCTAAAGTTTTTACAAACAAAGCTTCAGTTTCCGGAGCAAAACCTGGTTCAAGCGTAATTTCTTTAATACCATCTTTAGCCATTTGTTGAACCATGGCCTTAACTTCAGCTTCCGTAGGTTCACGATCATTACCGTCTTTATCTTTGGTAATCAAATCATAACGGGAGTTATCTTCGGCAATATTGAATAAAACTGTATCTTTGGTGTCATCATTAACATAAGCATTTTCATCTTTGGTATACCCCTCCAAAGCCAAATCGGCATTTTCTCCTCTGATGTTAGCATCTTTTCCCAATGTAGCAGCTTGCTGTTCATTAACAGGTGTTTTTTCTCTAACTTCATTAATCGGGGTATCTTCTTTAACTTCATTAATAGGCTCTGATAGCTTTTCAGGTCTTTCTTGTTTTTTAGGTTCCAGTTTCTCTTTGATAGCGGCAATTTCTTTTTCAGGCACGTTGTTTGCTCTGAGCAGGGATTCAATATCATGATACCCCATCTCTTGGCACAATTGTTGCAAGACAGTACTGGTAGTAATAATTTCCTGATTTACCTTACCATTTTTGGGCAATTCACCATGAAGCTTTTTATAAAGTTTAACCTGCTGAGATGATTGCAAACTTTCTTCATATTGTTCATTAACAACATTTACGCGTTTTTGCAAATTTTGCATAAAATTATCAAAAGTTTTTTCAGCAGTAGCAATATCATCATTACCCAAGGCTTCAATTACCGATTTTCTTTGGCCTTCCAGGTTGGAACTTTGCGCTTGGCAGCTTGATTTTAAAGTGTTCAACAAATTAAGCTTCAAATTTTTGGCTTTAATCATATGCCGATCTGCAAATTCTTCTTGTTTTGCTGCTGTAATATCGGTGTCAAGTTTTCCGACATAATCATTAAGTTTTTTGATTGTTCCGACCTTAAGCAATTTTTTGGTCAAACGTTTTGGCGATTTGTTGAACAAAATTTTAGTTTTTAATTTAATTTTAGCGCCAAAATTTTTGCTAAACCATTTCATAGAGGCATCTTTGCGCCTTATTTCGATTGCATCCTCAAGCTTGGAAGCAATTTTATCAAATTGTTTGTCTTTATCGGCCTTATCGGCTTTTTTGATATAACGATTCTGAGCCATTAAATCATCCGCTCTGGATAAAGATGTCGGCTCCAAATATTGATCTCTTTTATTTTTCCAATAAGCGACCGGATCCAAGTCTTTAATAACTTTATTAAGTTTTCTTCGGCGAATAAAGCGCCACTTTGAGGTGTTATCTCTGAGAGTTGTAAGTTTATCAACATATTCTTTATAAGGTTTTTCTCCGCCTATTTGGCAGTCAATAACGGCTTTTTGTGCTTCTCGCAAAATAAAAGCAGTTTCATCTTTTTTAGACACTTTAAGGTAGTTATTAAGAGCATCCTTAAGGCCCAAATCATTAAGTTTTTTACTTTGTTTATCATCAATAACTTTTTCTTTCGCGGCCCCATAAGTTGTATTTTCTGTATAATTTAGAGCATATTTTTGCACGGTTTCAAGGGCTAATTTTTCTTGCAAAGAGCTAATTCCTTCGCTCCCTCCGGTCAATGCATCCAGTTTGGCGCGATTTTCTTCTGATGAAGGTATCTCAATTTCGCCTTTAAGCAACTGCTCAATATAAAAATCTCTATGAGCCTGAGAGGTAAAAACTCCATCTCTAAATTCTTTACCCACCATTTCGCGTCGCTCTTGATTGTTTTGTTTGCTGTCTAATAAGCTCGGGCCGTCTTCAACCCTTATATTTGCATTAGGGGCAATATTTTCATTATTATTTCTTTGTGGCGAAGATTGAGGTTTAGCGTTCAATTTTTCTGAGGCCCGTTCTTTTAAGCTTCTTAGTTTTACCAAATCGTCATAAGCAAGCCCTACATCTAAAGTATCAAGCTCTTTAATCATTTCATTGATGCTTTCAGGCGAGGTTGTGTCCTCATTAAGCAATTGCTCATACGAACTAAAGTCAAAAGCCATGGAAAATCTCCTTAATTCATATACTTTAATATTAATATATCACAAAAAAGATTAAACATCAATTAAAGTATTGTCAAAATTTTGTCAAAAAATGAGCTTTAACATTTATGTAACAAAAATGTGTGCATAAATTTAAGCCCTGCTTGTACTTTTATCTTGTGTAATTTAATTTATAAGCAGTTATATGTGTAAATTTTAAGGGTATTTTAATGCAAAAACTTGCCATATTGGTGATGTTATTGTGTTTGTACTGGATTAAAGTAGCCACGGCTGTCGAGTACGGTGACTTGTACGATGTTGATTGGTGTCCATGTAATCCGGAAGAACGCTATGATGATAAAGGCTCGGTTGTTTTGGGCAAGACGGTTATGTGCCCATGCGATTCGATGTATGACGGATATGGCGCATCTTTGGAAAAAGATGTCCGAAAGCTTCAGCTAAAGACTAAGCAAGCGTGGAACAAAGCCGGAAATTTTAAATATTATGTTGGATTTGACTATAACAAATCACATGTAAGCCAGACCGATGACACCATAAACTTTGATCATCTTATATTTTCTCCGGTTAGTGGCATAGACATACCAGCAAACCAAGTTATTGACGACCAAGACAACATAAGTATTGTTATAGGTACACGGCCGAACAAAAATTTTGGAATTGAGGCCTTTTATAGCCGATCATACAATAAAAACAAAATTACGCGGATAAATAATGTCTCCGTAGGGGCGGAGAATTACCATGCAGTAGAAGAATTCACTAGTGAATATCAGGCGTTTGGTGTCGATTTGCTAGGGTACCTTCCGGTTACGGATTATTTCGATTTTATAGCATTTGTCGGTGTGGGCAAATATTATTTTGATAACAATGCTTCATTTGTTGTAAACTATCTTGATAGCACTCCGGTTGATAAATTTAGCCAAGATTACAGTGAGGATTCTTTGGCTTGGCGTGTTGGCGGAGGTATTCAATTCAACATAGCAAGAGGAATTGTGCTGCGGAGTATGTACAGGTTTATTAAACTCAACACAGATGCGGTGGATTATCTCCAAGAATTTTCAGTAGGAATACGTTTTCTGTTTTAATGACTGATCAGTAGGAATTTATAAAATGAGAAAGCTTTTTGTAATAACATTGTCGATGGTTGCGTTTTGTATTACTACGACGGTCAAAGCGCAGTATTATAACGGAGATTATTACAATTACGGCGGCTATAACACCGGCTATTCCGGGATGACATACCGGCCAACTCAAGGGAATAGATTTTCCAACACTACATATTATGCACCGCATACAGTATCTAAGCAAAAACAGCGAGAAACAGGCCAGATATCGGTAGGAGCTGACTATGTTTTTGGCTATGCCTCATACGAAACGGTTGATTTCGTTGTGGATTCGGCTCTAACTGGCGGCGAGCCATATGTCTCTGATACCGGAGATTTTGATCGCAGTTTTAATTCTATATCTTTTAATATTGGTTGGCGGCCTTTAAGATATGTGGGATTGGAGGCCTTTTATTCGGCATCTTTAGATGACAACAAAGTCACCCATACCGAGAGCTACACTCATTATCCGGAATTTGCCCGCGGCGAATATTCGGTTTCCTACAAGGTATATGGTTTGGATTTGCTGGGCTATGTGCCGATAAATGATTATATAGAATTTATTGCCTCAATTGGTGTGGGCAAATATGACGCCAAAGCCAAAATAAAAGTAAACGCTTACGAGAATTCGATTTCTTTCAATCCTATCCGTACAACAAGCACAAGCTTTGAAGATTCGGCTTGGGCTTATCGTATCGGTGCAGGCTTTCAAATTTGGATGAGTAAACACCTTGCTCTTAGAGTAATGGGGCGTTGGAGTCAAATCGGCGGCGATTTTATGAAGCATATCAACGAAATTAACGTAGGTGTAAGATATCATTTTTAACGCGTAATTTATACAGAGCCGACAAGGCAATTTATTGTTGATTTTCATTTGGTTGCGCTGTTGTAACAATCGGAAAATTTTTGTGTTTTGCCATTGATTGGGATATTAGCTAAAGTCGAAACAGAAAAAATATAACCAAACAGGACTTTATAATAATGTCAAAGATTCATGCAACAGCTGTCATTGAAGATGGCGCCAAAATAGCAGACACAGCCGAGATTGGGCCTTTTTGTTGGATAAGCTCACAAGCCAAAATAGGTGAAAATGTTAAATTGTTAGGCAGAGTAACCGTCTATGGTGACACCACCATAGGGGATGGTACGGTTGTATTTCCCGGGGCTTGTTTGGGCACCGGCCCGCAAGATCACGGCAATGAGTTTGTCGAAGGCGCCAAGGTGATTATTGGCAAAAATAACGTTATCAGAGAAAATGTAACCATCCATGCAGGTACGCCCAAAGAACATAAGACTACGGTTGTCGGTGATGGGTGTATGCTTATGGTAAATTCACACATTGCGCATGATTGTGTTGTCGGCAACGATGTTATTATGACCAACAACGCGGTTATTGGCGGCCATGTTCGTCTTGGCGACGGAGTTATATTAGGCGGCAATTCGGCGGTTCACCAGTTTTGTCGTATTGGGCGCAAAGCCATGGTTGGAGGATTATCAGGTGTTGACCGGGATGTAATTCCGTTTGGTATTGTAACCGGAGACAGAGGCAAACTTCGAGGTCTAAACCGTGTCGGAATGATGCGTTCCGGTATGGACGAAGCAACCATCAAATCTGTAACCCACGCCTTTATGTATATTTTCAAAGGCAAAGAAGATACTTTTGACATCAGGGTAGAAAAGGCCAAAGAAAAATACAAAGATAATGTTTTGGTTATGGAGCAGCTTAATTTTATCAGCGAAGGTTTGGCTGGGCGTCGTAAAGTTATGACTGCAGAATAGGATAATTTCGGCCGGGATTTGGAAATTGTCCCAAATTCTGGCTCATATAATTGATTTGACAAAAGTTAAATCAATTTTTACAAAGCTTGATATATGATATCTTAGGTCAAATATTTAGAAACGGTCGCCCGATGTTTTTTATAAACCAAAGCCGCTGTTTTGAAAAAAAGCCGAAAGATAGATCAAATATCAAGTTTTGTTTTTTTATAAAGGATAAGAGATATGAGCTCAGCACAGCGCAAATTAGGCATTATTGCAGGTGGTGGCAAAATACCGCAAATGTTGATAGATCATTGTTTATCCCAAGGCAAAGAATTTGTTGCTTTGGCAATAGAGGGTAATGCCGATAAAAATTTGTTTAAGGAAGGAGTAAATTTTCCTTTTCGCTGGATTCGTATCGGACAGGCCGGCACGGGTTTTAAATATTTTTCAGAGCATAAAGTGCAAGATGTCATAATGATAGGCACAATTCGTCGTCCCAGTTTTTTTGATTTGGTTCCAGATTTGCGTACTACGGCTTTTTTTGCCAAAATAGGCGCCAAAGCTTTGGGTGATGACGGAATTTTGCGCGCATTGGTTAAAGAGATAGAAGCAGACGGAATGCAGGTCAAAGGCATTCATGAGGTAATGCCGGAGTTGCTGGTAAAAGAAGGAGTGCTGACCAAAAGAAACCCCTCTAAATACGATATATCTGACATCAAACGCGGTATTGAGGCTGCTTATGAATTGGGACGCCTGGATATTGGGCAGGCGGTAGTTGTCCAACAAGGATTGGTTTTAGGGGTTGAAGGCATAGAAGGAACGGACGAGCTAATTCGTCGGTGCAAAGATTATCGCCGCAAAGGCGGTGGTGGAGTTTTGGTAAAGTTGCGCAAACCCAAGCAAGATATGCGCATTGATTTGCCGACCATTGGCCCCAGGTCAATAGAGCGCGCGCATGAAAGCGGCATCGAGGGTTTGGTTATTCATGCCGGCAATGGGTTGATGGTAGATGAAAAAGAGACTATATCTTTGGCCGATAAATACAAAATGTTTATAATAGGAGTAAATCCCGATGACTACCTCAACCAAGACTAGGATATATCTCATATCAGGAGAGGCCAGCGGCGATTTGTTAGGCTCAAGGCTGATGCGTGCCTTGCGTGAAAAAACTAAGGGAAGTGTAGAATTTTTTGGCCTGGGCGGTGATACTATGGAGCAAGAAGGGCTCAAATCGCTGTTTGACATATCAGAGCTTGCGGTAATGGGTATTTTTGAGGTTATACCCAGTATTCCAAGGGTTTTGCGTCGCATTAACGAAACAATTGCCGATATCAAAAATAAAAACCCCGATGTGGTTGTAACCATAGACAGCTGGAGTTTTTGCAGTCGAATTCACAAGGCCTTGCGTAAGCTCAATTTAGGCATAAAACAAATACACTATGTCGCCCCCCAAGTTTGGGCGTGGAAGAAACGTCGCGCCAAAACGATGTATAAATATATTGATGAGCTGTTAACCTTGCTTCCCAAAGAACCGCAATATTTTACCAAACACCATCTTAAGACGGTGTTTGTAGGGCATCCGGTTATAGAAAGTGATGTTCTAAAGGCCGACGGAGCCGATTTTAGGAGCAAATTTAACATAGCCCCCGAAAAACAAATTATTTCTATTTTGCCCGGATCACGCCATACCGAGGTTGTAAAATTGTTACCTGATTTTTTGGCGGCGGCGCAAAAACTATATGATCTAAATCCTGATATTTGTTTTGTTTTACCCACGGTTAAAACCGTTGCCTCAAGGGTAAAACAAATGACTAAAGGAAGCAAACTTCCTCTGGCGGTAGTAGAAACCGAGGCAGATCGTTATAGTGCTTTTCAGGCCTCATCAGCGGCAATTGCAGCCTCCGGCACCGTGGCGTTGGAATTGGCTATTTGTAACATTCCGCATATTATTGCTTATAAAGTTTCGCCATTAACATATTTTTTGGCCAAACACCTGGTTAAAATAAAATATGTTAACTTGACTAACTTGTTACTTGGATACTCAGTTGTTCCCGAGCTTTTGCAGGATAAGTGCACCAGCGATAATATTGTAACCGAGATTTTAGAGCTTTTGAAAAACGGTAGTGCTTATGAGCGGCAGATAGAAGGTTTTGCCAAAATAAAAGAGCATTTAAGTTGCGGCAGTCAAACTCCCAGCCAAAATGCCGCCGATGAAATCTTGAAAGCCAAATGATGATATCCTCTCTTAAAGAGTATTTGCAAAACAATTTCAAAGCAGATATTTCAAGGCTTATTTTATGGTATCCGGTACTGTTTGGGCTTGGTATCGGGATTTATTTTGCTCTTAAACAAGAGCCGTCCAAATGGCTGACATTGACGGTAATCGAAGGGCTTATTGTTGCCGCCGTAATTTTAAGGTACCACATTAAAGCTCTTAAGCTATTAGGGCTTATTGCGTTGGTAGTTTTGGGCTTTACGGTTGTACAAATAAAAAGCCTTTCACTTTATTTGCCAGCCGAAGATCTTCCTGATATACCGTTTTATTTTAAGGGTGAAATTGTAGGTATAGATAGTAATTATCAGGGAAGAAAGCGTTTTATCCTACAAAATCTGGAAGATTTTGACGGGCATGTTTATAAAGGATTATATCGTATAACCCAACGTTCCAAGAAAGGAGATGCCAAGCTAGGCCAATGTGTGGAGTTAATCGGAAGCATCTCTCCATTATCCAAAGAAGTAGTTGTCGGCGGCTATCAGTTTGACCGCAAAAGTTATTTTCAAGGATTAAAAGGATCAGGTTTTGCACAGAGCCGTTGGTTTATAACCGACTGCAGCAAAGGAGGCAATACCAGATCGTTTTTAGCTTTTGTTTATGATATTCGGCAAAAGATGGTTAAGCATATAAAATCTGTTTTGCCAGATGATGAAGCGGCCATAACTGCGGCAATTATTGCCGGTGAACGAGGTTTAATTACCCAAAAACTAAACGAACAATACCGCAATTCTGGTCTGGCGCATTTCTTATCAATATCAGGTCTTCATATGAGTATGTTGGCAGGGCTGATGTTTTTTCTGGTAAGATTTGTTTTGGCGTGTTTTCCGTTGGTTGCGGTACGGATGGATACCAAAAAGATTTCGGCAGTTTTTGCAATTATAATAAGTTTGATTTATTTGTTTATCTCGGGCAATGATATTCCGGCACAAAGAGCTTTTATTATGACATTTGTAGTGCTTTTGGGTGTTTTAACTAACCGACGCGCCATCTCGATGTATACAATAAGTTTGGCGGCGTTTTTGGTTTTGCTCATTTCGCCCGAGGTTCTGATGTCGGCAAGCTTTCAGATGTCATTTGCTGCGGTTTTAGGCTTGATAGCATTTTATGAAAAGGTTGCTCTCAAAGTTCAAAAATTCCTAAAAGTCGACGGGCTTAACAAATGGGGAAGGGGTGTTGTTCTTTATATTTTGGGTGTGGTTATATCTGACTTCATAGCCTCGGTGATGACATTGCCTTTTGCCATATATCACTTTAACATGGTTGCACTTTATACCACTTTAGGCAATTTTCTGGCCGGTCCGATAATCGGCCTTATAATCATGCCGTTTGTTTTGTTGAGTATGTTGCTTATGCCGTTTGGGATGGATATTCCATTTTTAAAGGTTGTAGGATTGGGAATTGGTTGGGTCAATGATATCACGGCCTTTGTTTCGTCTTTGCCCTATGCCGGATATAAAGTATTATCCATGCCAGACTGGGGTTTGTTGGCAATAGTTATTGGCGGATTGTGGCTAATGTTGTGGCAAGCCAATTGGCGCAAACTTGGTTGGATTGGAATATGCGTGGGTTGTCTTAGTATTTTTTGTACCAAAGTGCCGGATATTTTGGTAAGTTCAGATTTAAGAGTGTTTGCGTTTAAGAATGAAAGCGGGGAGTTAGAGTTTACCTCCGGTCGCAGCGGACGTTTTATCAAGAGTGTTTGGAAAAACAAATATCCGTTTGCCGATAGCAAAACCAAACTTTCTTTGCATCCCGAGCTAAAAATAAACGGCTCAAAAATAAGCATCGGTTCTTCAAGTTATAACATTGAAGATACTTTAGGATTTAGTGTATATAAACAAAGTGATAATGAGTTTATAGTCAAGACTATCCGCGAAGACATAGGTCATCGTTTGTGGAACAATCCTTAGGCCAAATTCTCGATTCCAAGCAACATATTTTCGCGATATTCGGCTCCCCAGGCAATCATGGATTCAATAACTGGTTTTAGGGCATATCCCATAGCTGTCAAAGTGTATTCAACTTTGGGAGGAATTTGAGCATAAACCTCACGGACAACCAACCCTTTTTCTTCCAAAGCTCTTAAGTTGGAAGTCAAAACCTTTTGAGTAATATTCCCGAGAGATTTTTTCAATTCGCCAAATCGTTTAGTTCCGTCCATAAGATTCTGGATAATTTGCATTTTCCAACGATCACCGATTAGTTTAGCGGTCATTTCAGCCAAGTATTTTTGTACATCATCAATCATCAAAAAAACTCCTTAAATACTTGAAATTTCAAATTAGTATCTCAAAGGGAACTATAGCACTTTTAAGTGCTTACTTTACTTTTATAACAGAAAGATGTTATAAAAAGCAACAGAAAAAGCAAATTTAATATATGAAAATTAAGGCATCGTCCGCTATTATTATTAATACACACACAAACACAAAAAATCCGTCTATTATAAGGCGGATTTTTTATTTATTTTGCTGTTGCAAAGAATATCTTAGTGCGATAGACTCAATTTCTGTTGACTTAAGCCGATTCTAGCTTGGCAACGGTCACAAAATATAATATCTTAAAAAATATTTATTTCCTAAGAGGGGACTAATGGTTGAAAATAAAGCATCTAGACCGGTTGTTTTGCAGGTTTTGCCCGAGCTAAACCATGGCGGTGTCGAGGTTGGCACGGTTGAGATAGCCTCCGGCCTGCAGGCTGCGGGTATCAAAAATTTTGTTGCATCATCCGGCGGCAGGATGGTCTATGATTTACAAAAACTTAAAGTAAAACATTTTGAGCTTCCGCTAAAGACCAAAAATCCCATCAAATTGTGGCTCAATGCCAAAAGGCTTGCCAAGATAATAAAAGACAACGGTATTAATATCGTTCATGCCAGGTCACGTGCTCCGGCGTGGAGTGCGTATTGGGCAGCCAAAAAGACCGGAGCTGTTTTTGTAACCACGTTTCATGGCAGCTATGGTCTGGGGCCTTTGGGGATCAAGAAGATTTACAATCGGGTTATGACCTACGGCAAATTGGTAATAGCCATCTCCACCCACATCAAAAACCACCTGATAAAAGAATATGGGGTTGACGAAAAAAAGATAAGGTCGATTTATCGTTGTGTAAATATTGATAATTTCAGTCCCGACAAAGTTACGCAAGAGCGAATTATCAAGGCGTTAAGAGATAATCACATTCCAGAGGACAAACCGATTATTTCGCTTATTGGGCGTGTTACCAGGTGGAAAGGGCAGCATCTTTTATTAGAAGCTCTAAGCAAGGTAAAGAGCAGAGATTTTTATTGTTTGATTGTTGGTTCCGATCAAGGACGCGTTCATTATACCAATAAGTTAAAAGACCTGGTCAAGAAGTACAATCTTGGCGGCAAGGTAGAGTTTATAGAGCATAGTTTTGACATACCGGCGTTGTTGATGATATCAGATGTTGTATTGTCAGCCGCGATTAGGCCGGAGGCTTTTGGCCGCGCTGCCATAGAGGGGCAGGCCATGGGCAAAATAGTTTTAGCCTCCAATATTGGGGGCTCGCTTGATAACACGATTGACGGCGTAACCGGCAAGTTGTTTGAGAGCAATTCGGCGCAAAGTCTTGCCGATGCAATAGACTGGGCGTTGAATCTATCGCCAAAAGAAAGAGCCAAAATTTCTCAGGCGGCGATAAAAAATGTAAAGGAAAACTTTACAAAAGAAATAATGTGTAACAAGACGATAGCGGTTTATCAAGAACTGCTGAAATAACAGAAAGGAATATTTAATATGGTTGCGATTAAATTGCCTGATGGCAGTATGATGGAAATTAAAGAGGGGGCAAACGGTTTTGATGTTGCCTCCCAGATTAGCTCAAACTTGGCCAAAGCAGCTTTGGCCGTAAAAGTAAACGGAAAACTGACAGATTTAAGCACTCCCATCACTACCGACGCAACCGTAACCATCATTACCGGCAAGGATCAAGAGGGCTTAAACATCTTGCGTCACTCGTGTTCTCACGTTATGGCACAGGCGGTAAAAGAGCTCTGGCCCAATGTTCAGGTAACGATAGGACCTGCCATTGAAAACGGTTTTTACTATGACTTTTCGCGCCAAGAGCCGTTTACGACCGAGGATTTTGAGAAGATAGAAGCCCGCATGCACGAGATAGTAAAGCGTGATGAAAAGATTGAGCGCAAGGTGTTGCCGCGGGCTGAGGCAATTAAATTTTTCAAAGACTTGGGCGAAAATTACAAAGCCGAGATTATTGAGGATTTGCCGGAAAGTGAGGTTATATCGCTTTATTCGCAAGGCTCATTCACCGATTTGTGCAGGGGGCCTCATGTTCCCTCAACTGGCAAGATTGGCGATGCCTTCAAGCTTATGAAAGTTGCCGGTGCATATTGGCGCGGCGATTCTACCAAAGAGATGTTGCAACGTATCTATGCCACGGCCTGGGCTGACAAAAAAGATTTGAAAGCCTATTTGGATATGTTGGAAGAGGCAGCCAAGCGCGACCACCGCAAACTTGGCCGTGAGATGGACTTGTTCCATTTTGAGCCGGAATATGCTCCCGGTGCGGTATTTTGGCATGACAAAGGTTATAGAATCTATCGCAAACTGATTGAGTATATGCGCAACCGTCAAGAGCATAACGGCTACATTGAGGTTTCAACACCAAGGGTTATGGACAGATGTTTGTGGGAGACCTCGGGCCACTGGGAAAAGTATGGCGCTCACAACTATTCCGGTCAGACTGAGGACAAGAAATGGTTTTGTATTAAACCGATGAACTGCCCCGGTGGTTTGTTGGTATATAAGCAAGGTATTAAGTCCTATCGTGATTTGCCGTTGCGCATGGCGGAGTTTGGCAAGGTCAACCGCTATGAGGCATCAGGTTCCTTGATGGGTTTGATGCGGGTTAGGGAGTTCACGCAAGACGATGCGCATATTTTCTGCACGCCCGAGCAAATGGAAGAAGAATGCATCACCACGCTAAAGTTGATTTTGGATATTTACAAAGACTTTGGTTTTGAGGAGGTAAAGATTTATCTTTCCACCCGTCCGGAGAAGCGTATTGGTTCTGACGAGATATGGGACTTGTGCGAAAAATCTTTAGCCAATGCTTTAACTTCGCACGGCTATGCTTTTGAAATTAATGAAGGCGAGGGCGCTTTCTATGGTCCCAAGCTGGAGTTTATTTTGCGTGACGCTATTGGCCGTGAGTGGCAGTGCGGCACAATTCAGGTTGATATGAATCTGCCGCAAAGGTTTGACATCAGCTATATCGGCGAAGACGGCGAGAAGCATCAACCGGTAATGTTGCACCGTGCGTTGTTTGGCTCGATAGAGAGATTTTTGGGCATCTTGATTGAAAACCATGCCGGTCGTTTGCCGCTGTGGCTATCACCTGAGCAAGTTGTGGTCTGCCCGATTGTAAGCGAGTTTGACGACTATGCCAAAGAGGTTGCCTCTGCTATGCAAAAGGCGGGGCTTTTGGTCAAGACCGATTTGCGGAACGAGAAGATAAACTACAAAATTCGTGAGCATTCGGTGGCAAAGATTCCGGTAATTGCGGTTGTCGGTGCCAAGGAGAAGGAGAACCGCACGGTTACCGTCCGCCGCATTGGCTCAGACAAGCAAGAGGTATTCGCCCTTGATGAGCTGATAAAATCTCTTGTCAAAGAGGCAGAGATGCCTCATGCCGAGGAATAAAAGAAAAGCAGGGGGGGGGAGATAATTCCCCCTTTTTTTAATTTAAATCCGTTAGCCTAATATCCATTTCTTTGCCATAAAACTTGAGCAAACGTTGGTAGTGGCGGGCTGCCAAAGGCTTGCCTTGCTCCATCAGGGCAATCATATTCATCGATAGTGGCGTTTGCAAGGCCACGTCTTGAAGACTCAATCCTTTTTCTTTGCGTAAATTTATTAGTTGCGGTGCGATTTGGTTGCGCATAATTTTCTTTAGGTTCATCAGTTTTTTCTCCTTGTTTTGCTTAATTAAAACAAAACCACGTCTATCTGATAGAAAAGGTGGTTAATTCATAAAAAAGGCTTGCGGCTATTAGATTTGTTTGTTTATAATGCGGTTCAAGATAAGAATATCGGCGCAGTTTTTTTTTGCCGAGTATACTATGACAAATAGACGGTGGTTTTTGAACATATTGCTAAAAGGTGCGGATTGAGTTGATTACAGGCTATATAGACAGCAATAAACAAGAGATTATAAACTTATATGACAGTGATTTGACTTTGGAACAGATTGCCAAAAAACTTTCTATTGGCCAGACAACTCTGCGTAATAAAATTAATGAATATGGATTAAAAAGAGAGCCCCGCCTCAGAAGAAAAGCTATTTCTCAAGAAGTTATACAATCTCTTGAAGAACAAGGCTATAGCTATAGAGAAATAGCCAAAAAGCTTGATATTCATCCTACAAATC
>CALXUO010000004.1 GCA_944391695.1 uncultured Alphaproteobacteria bacterium | reverse complement strand
CAATTATAAATTTTGCTATAATATATAATAATTATGCTGAATTTTCTTTTTTATCTTTGACTACTGATATTTTCTATATTGCCTATCCTTTTTTAACTCCTACAAATTAGATGATGTTTTGAGGCTGTGGCGAGATGGCGTGGATTAAAGAAAAACTAAAACAAGCTACCAGAATTTTACTTAATATTTTTAAGTTCCTTTTGGCGCGCGGATTTGTTGCTTTAACTGCGGGAGCGTCTGTTATTGCTTTGAGTCTTGTGTATTATCTGCCCAAGCATATCCCTGAAACCGAAAATTGGATATATATTTATTTGCTAATCTTTCTTGTTGGTGCTTTTATACTTAGTCTTGTACAACATATATGGCATCACTCCATGCCTTTCATTACTTACATGCTTATTGGTATGGTGATAAATTTTGCTATTGTTTATTATTATACAAGCTTTTCTATATCGGGTTTATTGACTTATATCATGGTTATTGCTTATCCTTTTTTGACTCCTACAAATTAGATGATATTTTGAGGCTGAGGTGATATGGTGCGGATTAAAGAAAAATTGAAACTGGCAGGACAATGGATTTTGTTTATTTTACAAGCTCTGTTGATTTGGGGAATATTGTGTTTTGTAATAGGTATATTCCATGCCTCTAATGTAGGAATGGCAGACTTAATAAAAATCAAAAAAGATTTACCGCAATGGGTTAAGATATATTTTGTCGCTTTTATTGTTGTGTTTTTTGTGTTGGAGGCAATACGATACTTTTTTCATAAAAAAATTCCTTCAGGAAAATATCTGATATTGGGCATGATTATTAATTTTGGAATTTTGTATTATTATACTGACTTTTCTATGCTCAAATTAATTGTCAATATTTTCTATATTGCTTATCCTTTTTTGACTCCTACAAATTAAATGATGTTTTGAGGCTGTGGCGAGATGGTAAAACCGATACGGCAATACCACCAAAGCTTGCAAAGCCTTGGCAGAATCTTGCCAATATCGGGGATAGGGTTATTTTATATCGGTTAGCCGGAACTCCAATTTTTTGCCATAAAACTTAATCAGGCGCAAATAATGGCGGGCACTCAAAGGTTCGCCTTGCTCCATTTGGGTTAGCATACTCATTGATAATGGCGATTGTAAGACAACATCTTGAAGGCTTAGGCCTTTTTCTTTCCTTATGGCTATTAATTGCGGCGCAAGCTCTTGTCGCATGATTTGTTTTAGGTTCATCAGTTTTAACTCCTTAATTGTTTGGTAAAACAAAACCGCCGTTGTTAAAAAACAAAGGCGGAGGAGCTCAAAAACTGCACAAACACAGCTCCCCTTATTCGTGCAAAAGCCTTATATCGAGGACTCCTCCTATAGGGAGGATTTAGTTTGTGTGATGTTTTTGAAGCACCACCAAGGCAACTCGCCTTGGCAAAATCAAAATTAGAGCAAATTTATTACTTTGGCAAGGGTTTTCTTATTGATAAAAAAAACTCCCCTTGGATATTGCCAAGGGGAGAGGTGATTTTTTACAAAGCTTGTTTGAGATTGCTGATGGCATCTTCAAACCTATCGGTTATGGTGCCGCCGGTTTGCGCCATATCCGGTCTGCCGCCGCCACCTTGCGCCCCAACAAAAGGCGCAATCTTTTTGACCAAATCTACTGCTGATATCTTTTCTTTGATATCATCGCTGACACCAATTACAACCGAGGATTTGCCATCGTTGACGGCAAACAAGGCCACAACCAATTTTTGTTGATACTTATCTTTGAGCTCGTCAACCACGGCTTTGAGCTCTTTGGGTGAAATATCGCTTAAGGTTTTGGCAACAAACTTGATACCGTTTACCTCTTCAAACTCGGCCTCGTTGCCCTTTGCTCCGCTTACAAGTTGTTTTTTCAGCTCAAAAATCTTGGTTTCCATCTCTTTGCGCTCAGCCAAAAGCTGAGACAGCCTTGCTTCCATATCCTGAGGGCCGACTTTTAAGAGAGCGCTCATGTGGCGAACCTTGTCTTCCAAAGCTCTGGTATGGCGCGCGGCACCAGGACCGGTTAGGCACTCCAAACGCCTTACGCCGGCGGCAATTGCCGAATCTGACAAGATGCTAAAACCACCGATATCGCCGGTATGTTTGACATGGGTGCCACCGCAAAGCTCAACCGATATGCCATCGCCAACGCTAACAACCCTGACCTCGTCGCCGTATTTTTCGCCAAATAATGCCATCGCACCGCTATTAATTGCCTCATCCTGGCTCATCAGCTTGGTTTGGACCGCATAATTGGCGCGGATCATTTCATCAACCCTATCTTCCAACTCGCGCAATTCATCTAAACTAATCTGCTTGTTATAGGCAATGTCAAAACGCATTCTGTCGGCGGCAACATAAGAGCCTTTTTGGGTTACGCTTGAGCCAAACTTTTCTTGCAGGGCTTTGTGCAACAGGTGGGTTACAGTGTGGTTGCCCTGAATAGCGTGTCTTGTCTTGGCATCAACCGCAAAAGTAGCCGTTTGCCCAACCTTGATGTTGCCTTTTATCAGCCTACACATATGGACATGAAGCCCGTCGCATTTCTTTTTGGTGTCGTATACCTCTGCAATAAAATCTGCCCCTTTTATTATACCAATATCTCCTACCTGACCGCCCATCTCGGCATAGAACGGGGTTTGATTGGCAAGCAAGCAAAACTCGCTACAGCTAACCTCTGTTATCTCTTTTCCATCTTTAACCAAAGCGGTTATCAAAGCATCTGATGTCAAAGTGTTATAGCCCAAAAACTCGGTTGAGCCAAGTTTGTCTTGCAGCTCAAACCAGACTTTTTCGGTGCCGGCATCGCCAGATCCGGCCCAATTCTTGCGCGCCTCGGCTTTTTGCGCGGCCATGGCATCATCAAAACCTTTTTCATCAACCTCGATATTGCGGAGTTTGAGCGCATCTTGAGTCAAATCAAGCGGAAAACCATAGGTGTCATATAACTTAAATGCAACTTTACCGTCCAAAACCGCACCTGAGGACATATCCTTGGTTTCTTCATCCAAAAGTTTGAGACCTTTTTCCATGGTTTTGATAAAACGCTCTTCCTCGGTCTTGATGGTGTCAGTAATCAAAGCCTCGGCCTTGTAAAGCTCTGGGTATGCCTCGCCCATTTCTTTTTGCAAGGTGGGCAAAAGTTTGTATATCATCGGCTCGTTGACACCAATCAGGTGAACATGACGCATAGCACGGCGCATAATGCGGCGCAGGACATAGCCCCTGCCCTCGTTGGAAGGCAACACACCATCGGCAATCAAAAACGCCATGGCGCGCAAGTGATCGGCAATAACATTGTGCGAAGCCCTTAAATCACCCGTTGGGTCGGAATTGGCCAAATCGGCAATCGCCTTAATCAGATTTTGGAAAATATCGATATCATAGTTGGAGTGAACCCCTTGCAAAATGGCCGATATACGCTCCAAGCCCATGCCGGTATCAATACAACGCTGTTTTAAGGGTATACGCGTGCCGTCGGGCAAATCCTCAAACTCGTCAAAAACCAAGTTCCAAATTTCTATCCAGCGGTCGCCGTCTTCCTCAGGCGTGCCAGGGAGCCCGCCCCAAACTTGAGGCCCGTGGTCATAGAAAATCTCGGAGCAATAGCCGCAAGGGCCGGTGTCGCCCATTTGCCAAAAGTTGTCTTTGGTGGCAATCGGGATTATCCTATCTGAGGGCAGGCCTGACACCTTGCGCCAAATGTCGCGTGAAACACCATCGGTATGATAATAGGTTACTGCTAATTTGTCTTTGTCTATCCCAAACTCTTTGGTAACCAATTCCCAAGCAAAAGCTATGGCCTCGTCCTTGAAATAGTCGCCAAAAGAAAAGTTGCCCAGCATCTCAAAAAAAGTGTGGTGTCTGACATCGTAGCCAACCGAATCTAAGTCATTGTGTTTGCCGCCGGCTCGAACTGATTTTTGGGAGGTGGTGGCGCGTTTGAAAGCTGCTGTTTCATTGCCGGTGAAAATATTTTTGAACTGAACCATGCCTGAGTTGGTAAACATCAAGGTCGGGTCGTTGTTGGGTACAAGGGAAGACGAAGGCAGAATCTTATGTCCGTTCTTCTCAAAATATTTTAGAAAAGTATTTCTTATCTCGTTTACTGTTATCATTGCCATATCCCAAAAATCTTTATCAAAAGTGTTAACTTATTATTGATAAAGCAATCTTTAACATCTGGCAAGTGTTTTTTGCGGCTTTAAAACACCACTATCAGCCCACCGTAATACACAAACATGGCATTTAGGAATGTGGCAAACATCAGCCACCAATAGTAAGGATATAACAACCTTGAGGCAAATTTGCTGGTGCGAGAATAAACTACTATCTGCCGAAAAACCGCAATATCAAGCAGAATTATGACCAAAAGCCCCAAGCCCAAATAGCCTTGAGCAAAAAAAGTATAGCACCACAAAATTTGCAAAATAAGCTGGATTATAAAGATATTTTCCGCTTTGCGGCGATAGAAGGCCTCGGCTTTGATGAGAACCACAAAGGTGGCAAAAATAAGCAAACAATAAATTATTGACCACATAATCGGAAAAACCACATTAGGCGGCGTAAACGGAGGCTTGGCAAAGTCATTATACCACGAGGATATGCCAAATTGCGTAAATTGCGAACAAATATAGGCTGTCAACATGACCATAACCGCAGAATAGATAAATTTAAAAACTTTTTGCATGCGTCTTTATCCCTTGATAAATTGATTGACCTCGTGTATTAATTTATGCATAAAACGATTTTTTTTAAATGGGTGATAGTAAAATTGCAGTATAATCATAAGTTATTAGAGGCTGAGGTTGTGGCCGTTTATAACAAACTTATTGTTGATGCAAAACTTGACAACGGTAAAATAATACCTACATTTTGCAGCTCGCCAAATGTTGTTGATATGTGCAAGCCCAAAACCAAACTACTGCTTAAAAAAACCTCCCGCCCCAAAAGAATTGTTAAATACAACATATCTTTTATCAAAACTCCGGAAGGAATGGTTTTTGTTAACCCCAGATATCGCTATCAATTATTTGAAGAGGCTTTTAAAAAAGGAATATTGACGGATTTGGCCGAATATAAACATTGCCGCAAGTTGAACGAAAAGGACAATGTTAAAGGGCTTGATTTTGAGCTGACATCAGGGGATGGGAAAAAAGCAGTGGTTTTTATGGCACCAATCTATAAAAAACAAAACGGTATGGCGGTATTTCCGCAATCAACCAATTTTTTTGAGATGAAAATGATTGATGAAATGCAAAAATGCCGCTTGCAAGGGGTTGATACCTATGTTTTGATGATTGCACAAAGAGAAGACTGCGTGGCCGCCAAATTTGCTTGGAATTTTGATGCTCAGGCAGCTGCCATATTTTTTGAGGCCGCAAAAAACGGTTTAAATTTTTTGTGCTATGGTTGCAAAGTTGATAAAAACAATATAGAAATAAACCGAAAGATGGAAATTTTATACTAGTAATGTAAGGAAAATTAAGTTGTCGGCGCAAAGTAAAGAAAACAGAAACAAAGACGGAATCGTAATTCATACCGATAAACAAGATTTTGAAGGTATGCGCAAGGCTGGTAAATTGGCTGCGGAATGCTTGGACTATATTACTCCTTTTGTTGAAGTGGGCGTATCTACCGAATATTTGGATGATTTGTGCCGCAAATTTATCCAATCTCACGGCGCAATACCTGCTTGTTTGGGTTATCACGGATATCCTAAAAGCACCTGTATTTCCATAAACCACGAAATTTGCCACGGTATCCCCTCACAGGAGCGCAAACTCCTAGATGGGGAAATCCTTAATATTGATGTTACCGTCATATTAAACGGATGGTATGGCGATACCTCCAGAATGTATTATGCCGGAAAACCTTCGGTTAAGGCCAAGCGATTGTGCGAGGTTACTTATGAATGTATGATGCGCGGTATTGAAGCGGTTAGACCGGGTGCACACTTCGGCGATATCGGCGCGGTGATTGAGGAAATCGCCCACCACTACGGATATTCGGTGGTGGATATGTTTTGCGGACACGGACTTGGCAGAATCTTCCATGATGAGCCAAATGTCATGCACTGCGGCAAAAAAGGTACCGGCCCAAAATTGGAAGAAGGTATGTTCTTTACGATTGAGCCGATGATTAATTTTGGCAAAAAAGAAGCCACCATCCTTTCAAATAACTGGACGGCAGTTACCAAAGACCGCTCTTTGTCGGCCCAATTTGAACACTCTTTGGCAGTTACCAACGACGGGTTTGAGGTATTTACTTACTCGCCCAAAGGTTTGGATAAGCCGCCTTATGCTAAATAGGACTTGATATGGACGCAAATAAACCTGACTATTTGGGACACCGCCAACGCCTGCGCGAGCGCTTTCTTAAAAGCGAAGGCAATGATATGCCCGATTATGAAATGCTTGAATTGTTGCTGATGTTGGCTATTCCAAGGAAAGACGTAAAACCTATCGCTAAAGAACTTATCCGAGTTTTTGGCAAATTTGCCAATGTTATAAGCGCACCTGAGTATCGCTTGCGGGAAATAAACGGAATAAAAGACAGCGCCGTTACCGTGTTGAAATTGGTTAACGCCGCAGCAAAACGCTTAAGCTGGGAAAATCTTGCCTCCGATGATATGCCGGTGTTGCTTAACATGGATAGTCTGATCGATTATTGCCGCAGCGCTTTTGCTTATGCCGAAGTGGAAGAGTTGCACGTGCTTTATTTGGATGCAAAACTTAAGCTTATCGGCAATGATTTGGTGCAAAAAGGAAGCTTATCTTCGGTTAGTGTTTCACCAAGGGAATTGGTTAAAAATGCATTAAATAATAATGCCGCCAGTATTATCATGGTGCATAATCATCCATCAGGCTCGCCCAAACCCTCGGGAAATGATATCAATATCACCAAAAAGATTGAGCAAGCCTGTCAGCTGATGGGGATAAAGCTGCAAGAGCATATCATAATTACCAAATCTGCCTATTACTCTTTCTTGGAACATAAACTGCTTTAATAATTCTTAGTTGTGGCTGCTGATAACTTTCTCAATCAACAATGTGATGTTGCTGGTAAATAGTTTGATGGATATGGTTAGTAATATTATGCCAAAAAACTTCTTTATCATATAGAGCATACCGGCGCCTAAAATCTTGTCTATTTTGGGCGCAAGGCTGATTATTACATAAACACAAACCATGTTGGCAATAATGGCGCTTATCAAATTGACCGGAGAAAATTGCGAACGTATCGCCAACATGGTGGTTAAGGCTCCGGCACCAGCAATAAGCGGAAAAACAACCGGGAAAAAACTTGAGTCTTTTGGTGAATCCGGTGTGTCTTTGAAGATGGAAATGTCTAATATCATCTCGCAGGCCATAACAAAAATTATCAACGAACCGGCAACGGCAAAAGATGCCGTGTCAACCCCGAACAAACTTAAGAACATCTCGCCCAAAAAATAAAACATTAAAAACATACAAAAGGCTAAAGACGCTGTTTTTAACGGTTTTACAGTCTTGCCCTTATGACGCAATGCTATAATTATGGGCAAAGACCCGGGAATGTCAATAATTGCAAATAAAACAAAAAAGGCGCCGAAAAATTGCTGCCACTCAAAGGCTGATTGCATTATGTTTCTCCTAAAAACAACATTTAACGGCGTGATATATAACATACCTTTTTATACAATAAAGATGTGTTTGATGGTTTTGCACCGCAAAATTATTTGTTACATTGGTCTGACTTTTGTGATTGAAAGGACTGATGAACTCATGAAAAAATTGAAAATCTTCGTGGCCGTGGTTGTGTCCTTGGGTGTCGTTTGGGGGTTGGGAATGTGGATTATCTTCGGTGAAGCGGCACTAAAAAACATCAAAAACAAAGAACCTTACCCTTTTTATAACGGCAAATATCACTTGATTGCTCATGCCGGAGGCAAAATCGACGGGCATATTTATACCAGCTCAAGAGAAGCGGTGGAAGATGCTATTAAGTCTGGCATGAAATTTATTGAGATAGACTTTATTAAAACATCTGACGGCTATTATATTGCCGGACATGATTGGAAGCTGTTTAACAAAGCTGCCGGACACCCTGAAAGAGGCGATAAGCCGATGTCTTTGGCCGAGGCGAAAGCTGCCAAAATTTACGGTAAATACACAACTATGGATGCCAATGACGTGGCAGAATTGATGCGCCAACATCCGGATTGGATTTTGCTTGTTGATAAAGCCAGAGATGTTGAATATATTGCCAAACTGTTTCCGTTTCCCAAACGCGTTATCTTACAACTCTATGGGTTGTACGGATATTTGCGGGCGCTAAACGCCGGAATCGACTATCCGACACTAAGGCTTAAAGGTGGGCGCCGCGGTGTTAAGGAAATCTATAAGGTATTTATGGACTGGCTAAATGTTAAATCGGTGATTTTGGGCGAAAAGTCTTTTGAAAAAAATCTCAAATATATCGGAGAGCTGCACGATAAAGGAACAACGGTTATTCTTTACGGCAATCCACGCTTCAAAATTGTTGAAAATGCTGACGAAATAAGAAAATATATCAACAAATATATTGATTTGGTTGATACTGACACCATAAGGGAACTCTAAAAATTATGGCTCTTGACTAACGCTTTTATTTGGCTAAAATCAAGAGCCGTAACTTGTTTTCTTTGGAGTGTGATATGCTGGCGCTTCTTATATTTTTTGTCGGATTTATGCTGTTTTCTTCTGCTAACTGGGTTATTGATAAGTTTGGCGAAGTTACTTATGAGCAAATTATGTTTCACCTTAATATGCCGTTTTCATCCGAAATCCGTATGGTGATGAGCTTTTTGAAAAACACGGTGATGACAGGTGTTATCATTGCAATTGTTTTGGCTTTGTTTTTTTGCCGAAAATATAACCTGCATGTCAAAATATTGGATAAGTTCAGAGAATGGGTTAATAAAAGAAGAATTAAATTAAGCCTTGTTTGGCTCTTGTTTTGCGTGGTGTTTGTATTCTTTAGAATGAATGTGTGGAATATGATAACTTTTCACCAGTACAAAAGTGTTACCTCTAACTTTTATGAGGAAAACTATGTCATTCCGCAGCAAACCAAAATAACTTTTCCCAAAAACAAACCCAATTTGATTCTGCTGTTTGCCGAATCGATAGAAGCAACTTATGCCAAAACACCAGAGCATGATTATTTTGGGGCTGATTTGATTCCTAATATGCACAAACTGGCCAAAGACAACATCAATTTCAGCGACAGTGAATATCTCGGCGGCTCTTATAGCATTGACGGTACACAATGGACGCAGGCGGCATTGTTTGCTCAAACCTGCGGCGCGCCAATACAGCTGCCGATTAACGACCCTAACTGGTTTCACCCTAAAGAAGGTTTTTTCCCAAAAGCATGGTGTTTGTATGACATTTTGCGCGAAGAAGGCTATGCGGAAAGTTTTCTGATTGGCTCTAACGGCGAATTTGCCGGAATGGATAAATTCGTTGAAACACACGGTAACCAGCGCCTACTTGACACCAATTTCTATGCCGAACGCGACGGAATCGAGCTTTCGTTTGAAAAAACCACCAAACTCTTGGACAAGCAAGTTTTTACCTATGCCAAAGAAGAGCTCAATAATTTGAGCAAACAAGACAAGCCTTTTGTCTTTACTTTGATGACTTTAGACACTCACTACGGCACAGCCAAATTCTCCGATGATGTTTGCGAGCGCAAATACGGACCGCACAATAACATTGAAAACGTTGTTTCTTGCTCGGATAAGCAAATTGGCGATTTTGTTGACTGGCTGAAGGGACAAGATTTTTATAAAAACACCGTGGTGGTAATTTTGGGCGACCATTTGACCATGAACAAGCGCTTTACCAAAGATATGAACCGCAAAGTGCTTAATGTCTTTATCAACCCAAGAGTGGCGGCAACCAACACTAAGAACAGAACTTTTACGCCGTTTGATATTTACCCAACGATTGTCGAGAGTATGGGTGCTAAAATCGATGGGCATCGCTTGGGACTTGGCACTTCGATGTTTGCCGATATTCCAACCATGACCGAGGGCAAGATGAGTGTCGAAGAAATGGATATCAACGTGCGCAAAAAATCCAAACTTTATGACTGGATGCTTTATGGCAAAGATGTCCATAATTGATAGATTAAAACTTTATAATGAACGGTTTTGCCAAAATTTGTCGCATGGCGATGAGAGTTGTCATGAAATTTTTGAGTTTGTAAATCGTCATTCCAAACTTGTTTTATCGGCGCCGCACGCTACCCGAAGTTTTGTTTGCAAAAAGGAAAGAATAGCTGATTTATATACCGGCGCCTTGGTGCAATATTTGGGCGAAGAAAAACAGGTATCAACTTTGATAAGGACCAAATTTACTCCCTACAAGGCTCTGATTTCGGACTATGTTACAGAACACAATCTGGCAGAGCATTATTTTTTGGATATTCACGGTTTTGACCAAGATATCGGCTATGATATTTGTCTGGGAATTGGCGAGTATGAGGGAAAAGATTATCCCTTCATTCAAGACATAGTCAAAATTGCTACGCAATATAAATTTAAAACCGTTATCGGGCATCCTCAATATAGGGGAATAAAAGGATTTTGCGGCAGATATTTAAGAAAATATGCCAAACCTAATGTGATTCAAATGGAAATACACAGACATTTGCGCGATTTTTATCAGCATCCCGACATAGTCAAAAATGCTACGCTTCCATTTTTATGTGATGTTATTGCCGTGTATCAGAGATTGTTTTTGTTTTAGCGGCCGATTGAGGTCGGAACATACTGGCCTTGCGGATTATAGCCGTAATTAATCTTTTTGTTGCCGATGGCGGCCGGTCCATACTGTCCTTGAGGGTTATAGCCATAATCTATTCTATCATTACCAACCTTGGTCGGGACATACTGCCCTTGCGGATTATAGCCGTACTCAACCTTTTTGTTGCCGATGGAGGTTGGGACATACTCGCCTTGCGGGTTGTAGCCATAATCTATTCTATCATTACCAACCTTGGTCGGGACATACTCGCCTTGCGGATTGTAGCCGTACTCCACCTTTTTGCCGTCTATTTCTACCGGAACATACTCACCTTGCGGATTGTAGCCATATCTAATATTGCCGGCATAGACCGAGGCGGCAAAAAAAGGCATTGCCAACAACAAAATTAAACCATATTTTTTCATTTATTTTTCTCCCCCTATCCGTTATATGCCTGCAATTAAAACATTGTTTTGAGGTGTTGACAAGTTTTATTTTTTTATTCTATATATCAAATATAAACTCAGATTATTAATCTCTAACAATTAAAAACTATTATTTATGGATGTAAAAATTTATACCAAAACAACATTCGAAGAAGTGGTAAAAGGCGGTGTTTTTACCGATACTTCTTACTGCGACTTTGATTTGGCAGTTAATAGCTTTAGAAGAAACAAGGCTATTGGTATCTCGGTTTGTGAGACGGATATTTATCTCAGCGGCAAGAAAGTTCCCAAACCGCGCAAAATCTTTCTTTTCGGCCCGTGGGAGGTTGTTTCTAAAGAAGAAGCCCTTATTCTTAATGAAAAAGAAAAGTTAGGCTATATCGGTTTGGCCAAGATGAAGGTTAATGCGTTCTTTTACAGCGAGGCATTTAAATGTCTGATGATAAAAGATAACCGCATATTTCCGCTGGAATAGACTATAACGATTTTGATAACGGTAATTGTAAAATTACCGTTATCTTTTTATAAAAAAAGAGGAAACAAAAGTTTCCCCTTAAATATCATATTTCAGAAATCTTATTTTTTGAGTGTTCCTGGATGCTTTGAGGCCCAAAATAAAGCACAACAAAACAACCCAAAACAACAAAACATAAGTTACAATAATTAGTGGTGAAGCAGAACATGCTTTTGATAAGAACAACCACATGCCAAGTATTATCGGCAAAAGCGGCGAAAATATCAATAACCACCTAGATATTGTTTGGCGCCGGTGATAGACTTTAAGGATTTTGACTGAGGCAGCATATATAAAAACTCTGCGTCTTTCGTCAATGTCAATCTCGGAATAACCCCACTCTCTCGGGTTAACACCATAGGTCGCTCTGAATACATCTTTAGCAATTTCAATAACTTCTTTGTCCATAATATATAAATTTAATAGTTTGATAATTATTCAAAAAGGAAAGGGATATTACAACAATTTGGCTTAAAGTCAACTCCGATATTAAAGTAAAATAACAATTGATTTTTGAGCTGCCTGGTTTATCATAAAAGCAAATCAAATTTTAGAACCGAGGAAACGCAATATGGAACTATCTAAAAAAATAGAAATGTTTAAGCAGGATTTGAAAGACAACACCAAAAACAGCAGCATTTTTAATGTCTGGGCATTTATTTTCTCGTCGTTTTATTTCTTTTATATTGATATGATATGGTATTTTTTGCTGTTTATTTTGTTACCTTATATCATTATGCTGCCTTTTGTTACTTTCTTAGGAATTGGAATTGCGTTTGCTTTGGCTTTTGCAATCGCGCATTTAATTGCCGGATTTGTAGCCAATCCGTTGTATAAAAAATATAAGAAAAAATTTATTGAGCTTCATGAAAACGCCGATACCTCAAGACCGGTGGAATATTTTGCAATCTCGCTTAAGCGCCTGATATTTCTTACACTTTTGAGCGGTGGGCTTTATACCATCTATTGGGGCTTTAGAAACTGGAAAGCTTATCAGCAAACAACGCATGATAGTGTCAATCCTTATATAAGAGCTTGGTTTTTTAATTTGACCATTATTAACCTGGCTCAAAAAATGAAGTTAACCTTCAAACCTAAAAAATGGTTTACGATATATGGTGTTTTGTGCTTTTTGGTGTTTGCGGCACAAATCATAATTGTTCATGTGGGCGGAAAGTTTGCTTCGGATGCAATATCTGCCTGGACAATTATGGGCATTATTATATTGTTGGCAATTGCTTATCCGCTGTGTTTGGTGCCGTTGCAGCTTAAAATCAACCAGTATAATGCCAAAAAATTTAAGAAAGAGCGCGAAAAACGTTTTTATCCGTGGGAAATGTTTTTTGTGGGCTTGGGAATACTAACAAACTGGATAGTTCCGCTGTATCAAGCGCAAAACGGTCTGTCATTAGAGCAATGGTCCAAAGCCGGAGCTTCGGTCGGGTTTATATATCGGCATACAAAGGCTTATTCCGCTGTTTGCCAAAAAGAAGGCTATCAACTCAAAAATTATCCCAACAATTTTAAGACCTATTTTGCCGAAGATATTAAAAATTTGGATGAAGTGTTGGCAAAATATGACACCAGCATTAATGAGATAGAAAAAACAGAAATAACTCCAGAAATCAGGGCTGATGCCGAAAGGGCCGTTTATGTCGAGCTTAATGATTTGCGCAAATTTTGGATAGTCTCGATTATAGCAAGTCAAACCAACACTCCGGCAGAAGAGATCATCTGGCAAGATGAGATGTATAATCTGATGCCGTTTAAGGATATGTGTGAGATTTTTGACAACATCGGTATCGAGCTTTTGAAATCAGGCAAGAATGCTAATTTCTTAAAGCTTAATGCCCTAAATCAAAACTAGACATATACCGATTATAATGACAACAAATGATATCAGCTTTTTGGTTACCTCTTGCGGGTTGAGGTTTTCCTTGAAACGGTGTCCGAATAGTTTGTAGAGGGCAACCCCAAACAAAAGCGTAAATATACTTTGCGAGGCCGAGATTGACTGCGTAACCAATACCGGAAGGTGTGAAAGCGCAACAATAATGGCTAAACTTCCGCCCTGACTTAAAAGCTCGTTGGCAATAAACAACCTAAACCGCCCTACATATTTGGGAAACGCGGCAATTATATCATGTCGGCTTATTGGAAAGACCAAAAAACTCAGGTTGATGATTGATGAAAGAATTGTCATCCAAAATATCAATGTTACAAAATCTATATCAAACAGAGTATATTTTTGCAAAACAGATGACACGGACAAGACAATCGAAACCAACAACATCAGAAAAAACGCTATATTAAGTTTGAACTTCTTGATATCAAAATTTAACACAAAACTTGACAACAAAATCAATCCAAAACCGCTATATTGCACCAAACTCAGTTTTTCGCCGACAATAAAAAAGGCCAAAACCGGAACTGTTATTTTGCCCAACGAAAACAGAGCCACAATTATTGACGTATCTATATTGCGCAGAGCCATATAATAAGGAAGTTGGTAAAAAACATCTATAAACGCCACTATGAACAAAATAACAAAAACCGCAAATGACGGGACGCTGGGTGTGCCAAAAATAAAAAGAAACGGAATAATTATGATGTTGGAAATATTGGCATAAAAAATAAGCGTTGATGTTTTTTTGAAAACATCATTGGAAAAATGCGCATCGATAATACAAGACAGGGCATGCAGAATCGGTGATAAAAAAGCTATTAATATATACATCGTCATTCCTTAAGGATTGAATTAAAAAAATAATCATCCTTCGTGGCAAAAACAATAAACAGCTTTTGGCAAAAGTCCTTGCAGAATATAGCAAACAGTTTATAAATAGACAACAAATAAAATTATGATGTTCTACAATTAAAATTAGTATTATGAAGAAAGTTGGTTATAAAGTTGAGATTTCTAATCGCTGTCTCGCAAATGCAAATAACAAGGGATTTCGCTTTGTGGTTTTGTCGTTGTCTCAGTTTACGGATTATCTTCCGGATAATCTAAAGGTTAGCCTATATCAAGCACCCGACAAAAAAATTAAATATTTTTATGCTTTGACTTATAAAAACGGTAGCAGTTATTTCTTTCTTGAAGCAAACAATTGTGTTTACCTGTTCGATCGGGCAAATGAAGCCATAGATTTTGAATATGATTTTGAGAAAGATGAGTTCTGCTACTTAAAAAGCGGGGTGTGGTATCGCTATATGCCAAAAGAAGATAACGATGTTTTGCTGGGAGAAAAGCTTTTGCCTCATGTCTTTATTCGCCACGGAACTCAAAATAGCTTTATTGTTACCCAAGAATTGACGTCCATTCATTGCAAAAGTTACAAACTTGCAAGCGATGAATCCGGCAAAGACGTTGTTCTTCTGAGTGATGTTGATAAAAGGCGGGAATATTTTGCCATTATCGACGGCAAAAATCATCTTTGCCGATGTGATGATGAAAGTATAATACTTTTTATTGACGGGAAAAGCCAGCGTTTTTTGCCAGGCCCGATAAATGGTCTTTGGGTTACACCGGAGAAAAAAACACCGGAAATGCTTTGGTGATTAGATAACTTTACAGGTCTTAACCTTGATGAAAAGCACTCACGGCCTATCAGCCTTGGGTGCTTTTTATTGTCAAAACCGCAAGACAAGAAAAATAAATTTATGTTGCCAACTAAAAATTTTGGTGTATAATTGCCGCAAAATAAAAATTATTAACTCTTAAAAATTACTATTATGAACAAAAAAGAAAAAATTATGCAATTAATGCAGCATGCACTGCAGTATGACGGAAAAGAACAGCTGTCCGGAAAAGCAATGAGTCTTGTGGCTTATGTATACGCCGACACTGATAAGTATTGGGATGATCTCTTGCAAGAGAAGCTACAGCCCGGAATTTACAGTTTTGGCAATTTAATGATCGTCTATTGCCAGATGGCAAAAGAGATTGCCGCGTTGCTTATGCCGGTTAAAGATACGGTTCTTGCCGGAATTGATGAAAACATTGGTGAAGACATTAATGAGTTTGCCAAGCCGGCAAAAGATGAGACGGCAATTGCCATATTGTCGCATTTTTGCAAGGCTTATGTCGGTAAAAATTATGGCGACAAAGCATCCTTTATAAAAGAATGCGAGGAATTTGCCGCCAGGGAAGAACGCGACGGGCAAAAAATATAACTCTTCGGCAAAAAAAAGAGCATCTCTCAGGGAAACTGAGCGATGCTTTTAGTTTTTTAAATCAATTTAACTTGAAGTTACTATAAAGATAAGTTATTGCTTCGGCCTTGGAAGTTTTGAGGCGGTTTGGCGGCGCGAAACTTTTCCAACAACGGTGATAAATATTTGATTTGCTCGCTTGATGAATATTGAGCCAAATCTCGGCCGGTTGCAATATTGACAATATCATTCTTTTCCGGTTGAGTTAATAAACAATATTTTTGGAGTTCTTTATATTTTTGGTATTGGGCGGCGTATCTCGGGATATCGTTTGAGTGCAGATTTTGCTTTATCTGCCAAATAATTCGTTTACGGAGCTCGTGTCTGTTAATTGTCAGATAACCGTTGTTGGCAAAATTTTTGTCTGCCCGAATATTGTATTCCATATGATGGGCGACGGCTTTGCATTCTTCATCAGTCGGCTGACGGCCAATCTTTTTCTTTATTGAAGTAAAAACTTCTTGGTTAAAGTCTTGTTGCGAATACATATTGTTTCTCCTAATAGATAAAATATTATCATAATTTTGTCTACTAACCAAGATATGATTACAGATAATGCCTTTGATGCAACAAATTCTAGAAAAATTTGTAACCATTAAAAAATGCCAATTTGAAAATTCAAATTGGCATTTTTTAAATAATCAGAGTTGTTTAGAATAAAACAGAAAATCCATAACAACAGGACCGATCTCCACATGTTCTTTTTCCAGATAATAATATCCGTCGCGGAGCAAAAGCTCCTTAGAACGCAGGTTCGTGGCATCGCAAGCAATGTAATGGAAGCATAACATACTTAAGAAAAAAAATCAATATTGATGTTTTGGGGATGCTATGCTAGGCTAAAACAAAACTAATTTGAAGACGGAAGGTTTTTGATGATGGCAAATAACAATGGTGTGATTACGTTGCAAAACAAAATGGCCGAGTGCAAAATAGCGCTTTTTGGCGGCAATGTTTTGTCCTATCACCCAAAGGGAGCGGAGCATGATGTCTTTTGGCTGGGGGATTTAAACAAGTTTGATAATGTTCAGGCAATCAGAGGCGGAGTGCCGGTTTGTTGGCCAAGGTTTGCCGAAGAGGTGTTAAACAATCACCTGCCCCGACATGGGTTTGCCCGATTGATAAAATGGGAGCTGCAAAAAGCACAAGTTGATGAGGACAAGATCGAGGCGGAGCTCGCTTTGCCGATTGAGGCTAAATATAACTTGAACTTGGAACTTAAATTAAAGGTAAAAGTTACCGACAAGTTGGAATATGCGCTGGAAACCACCAACTTGGGCAATGAGGAATTTGATTTTAGCGAGGCAATGCACACCTATTTTAACGTCAGCTCGGTTGATAATGTTAAAATTAAAGGCTTGAGTGGTCATGATTATAAAAACTCACTTGACGGCAAGATTTATACTTTAGAAAATGATTTGCAGATTAAGGGCGAGTTTGATGCTATTTTTGAACATAGCGATAATCCTGTACAAATTGTTGATAGTGGTTTTGGGCGGATTATTGAGATAAAAAAACAAGGCTCAAACAACACCGTGGTGTGGAATCCTGCCAAAGATTTGGCCGAGATGAGTGCGGGGCAATACAAAAAATTTGTTTGCGTTGAGGCGGCAAACGTGGGAAAAAATTTTGTCAAACTACCACCCCAACAAAAGCACATAATCTCCGCTGTGGTTAGGGTCGAGAAGTTGAAATAAGACTAAAAAGCAAGATTTTAAATACAAAAAAAGCACCTTTAACGGTGCATTATCAAAAATGGTGCCGCTAGGTAAGATTGGGTACTCCCGCTTTTTAAGCGGGTCCTCCTCGCGTCGTAAGTCTCAAACTTCGTATTTCGCTAAGCAAAAAGCTAAAGCTCAATACTCGTTTTCACCAACTACCCGCTCCGGACTTTACTTCGTAAGTCCGATCCTAACTTGCGGATATACCATTAACACTAAAGCCCCCTATTTTGGGGGCTTTAGTGTTAATGGTGCGCGTGACTTAAGCAATTATCGGAATGAAAATTATGATGAATTTAAGCGGTTAATAAGAAAAGTTGAGTTGTTTAAAGATAGTATTCAAGCGCAAGATGATGAATTGTTAGCAATTTGATTTTGTTATATGATTTTTAGAAAATTCATACTAAACTACTAATAAATAAGCTTCTGTGAAAGTTTAAAATATGCAAAACTATATAAAAATTTTTGAACAGAAAAAAATACGATCCGTTTATGATGAAGAAAAAGACACTTGGTATTTTTCCGTTGTTGATGTTATTTCAATTTTAATTGAGAGAGATTATCAAACCGCTCGTAAATATTGGAATAAATTATCTGAACGCTTGAGGAATGAAGGCTCAGAGCAAACGGTGACAAATTGTCACCAGTTGAAAATGCAAGCAGCAGACGGTAAAATGCGTGAAACAGATGCGGCCACGGCTGAAACTATGCTTCGTATTGTCCAATCTGTACCTAGTCCTAAAGCTGAACCTATTAAACAATGGCTGGCTCGTGTCGGTTATGAACGAATGAAAGAAACAGCAGATCCGTCATTAAGTATTGATCGGGCTCGTGAAAATTGGCAAAAGCTCGGACATTCTGATAAATGGATACAGCAACGTATGACGGGACAAGAAACCCGTAATAAATTAACTGACTATTGGAAAGAACACGAAATTACAAAAGATGAAGAATTTGCAATTCTGACAAATATTATTCACCAGGAATGGTCGGGATTATCCGTCAAAGAACATAAACAATTAAAAGGTTTAAAATCTCAAAATTTACGTGACCACATGAGCGAAGCTGAGTTAATCTTTACTGCTTTGGCTGAGTTATCAACTCGTCAGGTTGCAGAAAACACTAACGCTACGGGAATGAAAGAAAATAAGCAAGCGGCAAAGATTGGCGGTAATATATCAAAACGCGCCAGAGAAGATTTTGAAGAACGAACAGGACAAAAAGTTGTAACCGATGAAAATTATCTCCCTAAAGCAAAGGAAAAGAAGAAATTGACCAAAAATAAAAAAGATAAAGATTAATGTATAGTCTTTAATGTCATTACGTTACAACATTCTATCAATAAAACGTCTTAACGTACTGCGTTGGACACCGAGAATTTTGGCAATCTGAGATTTGGAGATGCCTTTGGCGAGTAAATTCCGCACTTTTCTGGCATTTTTTGAGAGTTTGAGTTTTTTTGACTCTGCGGAGAACGGACGACCGAGTTTTTTGCCGGATGCTTTAAGATTGGCAAGAGATGATTTTGTTCGTTGAGATATAAGGTTTCTTTCTATTTCCGCCGCCAGACTGAATGCAAAAGCCAGAACTTTGGATTGTATATCATTGCCGAGACGGTAGTTTTCTTTTAATGTCCAGACCTGGCAGTTTTTATTAAGGCAGGTTTCCAAAATCCGCATAACTTCAAGCAAAGATCGTCCGAGACGGGATATTTCACAAGTAATCAGGATGTCATTTTCACCTAAATTCTCTAATAAAGTGCCAAGTTTGCGGTTTTTCAGCGCTTTTCTTGAGGATATTTTTTCTTCAACCCAGTCATCAATATTTAATCCATAATTTTTTGCATATTGTTCAATCTCAAAGCGTTGGTGTGTATAGGTTTGCTTGTCTGTACTCACCCGAATATAACCAATAACAGCCATTGTTTTCTCCTTAAAATTTCTTAAAAATACCGGTCATTTTATTAGAACGATAAAATCAACCAAATTTTGCACGTTTCGCACTTTTTCTCTTCAATAAAAAATCAAGGAAAAATAATAGCTTGTTTTCTTTTGCTTATACAGGCAGCTGTCTCTTGAGTTCCCGGTCACAAAGGTT
>CALXUO010000003.1 GCA_944391695.1 uncultured Alphaproteobacteria bacterium | reverse complement strand
TTTTTACCGCTCCAATTTAATAAACAACACGACAATATAACTTCGGAGTTCAAAAACTGTATAGCACAGCACATAGAAAGGCAAGGATGTCAAAGTCCTTGTCTCTTTTTTAACATAATGTCACTTAGGGTATTAAGTTAAATTTTATTGCAAATATTCATTTATTTGTTGTATTAATAAGAGTATCATACATATATTTTTTCTATTTTCAAGATATATTTTTTATTTTTGCAAGCCATTGTTATATAAAGATTTTTTATCGTTTTTATAATGAGATAGCGATTTTATCTTCATAAACGAATGTTTGTAATTAATTATTTTACCATCTACAACCGGTTTCCCGTCACATAATTCATGTGTTTTTTGTTCAAATTTATTAAAACAATCAAGTTTTTCCGCCTCATTTGCCGGTGTTCCATCGGACGTGATGTAGTTTCCCTGTCTAAAAATATCCCATTTATTTACATTCTTTCCTTTTCCTACTGTTTTTTTACACATGGTATCAAGATAAACATATGGCACAATTCCTTCATCGGACGTGATTCCTTAAGATAATGAGTCTCAATAAATATAAAACTACATTAGGTCTTATATATTTTACAACAATTGCCACAACAAAAAAAGGCCATAAAAATTGTAAACTGCCCAACAAAGACGTATAAACCATTACAAAATCAGACCATTTGTATACATTGCCTAGCCAATAGATGATGAATACCACGCCAATTTCGCTTATTCGCCACAATACCGAAGGGGACATACCTACTATTCTGCATCTGACATAATCAAATAAAAGATATAATATCAGATAAGATATATAAGCGGCAAAATAAAATTCATTTGTAAAAACACATGGCCTTTCATCCAATGCTTGATAGAGTTCACCATACTTCCAAAGAGCAACATTGCAACTATCTCCTTGAGAATTATTTCCCCAGATAACATCAAAAATAAATGAGGCGATAACAACCACAAATAAATACCACAACAAATATAATAGTGTTCGTTTACTTATCATCAAACTTCTTGTCATTTATTTCTCCCAAAGTTTATTGATACCAACACAAACATTTGCTTTCTTTAGCAATCCCAAGCATTAATTTTGGAGGCATAAACCAAACAGTTGATATTGATTTCCTCTATTTCGGCTAATTAATCTCTACCGTCTGCTCCAAATTGCTTTGCTCCGGAAGCTGAGCAAAATCACCGTCTGCAAAATTCATATTTGCTCTCCACAACAAGGCATATCCCAAAACAAACAGCAAAATCCCCAACCACCAAGGTGTTTTTTTCCGCGGCAATTTTTTACTCTTATTTTCATCATTTTTAGCCCTAAACAAAGCAACAAATAATTCAACTAATTTCACCGCCAATCGCAAGATAAGCACCACCACATAAGGAAGCAAAAAGGCAACAACAAGTTCGCCCAAAACCTCGCCTACCATATATGGCAAACTAACCGAAGTTGCCGAGTTTTTGGAAAGGAAAGGGCTTTGCAACAACATATCAACAAAACACCAAACCAACAACCAATAAAGCCCCGACCAAAACCACAATTTTATCTCATTAAAGAGGTTTTTCCAGGTCACCTTACTCAAATCTAATTTTTGCATTAACTTCTCCCTTCAATTTATACCAAAATTCAACATCGTCTATGCTTTGCGCCGATACTTACCCCAGCCAAAACCCAATCCAAAAGCTGCTGCAAACACTATCACACCCCAAATCAAGCAAAGTTTAGCCAAAGGTGTTTCATCATAATAAAATTTAGCATTCTTTGTTTTCATATCTCTAAATTCTGCGGTAGAAAACAACCTTCCGCTTTCATAATAATCCCGGCTTTCTCCTTCGGGGTGTCCGTCTTTCATTGCATATTCTCTGCGCAATTTGCCGCTTTCATAATATTCGACAATTTTTCCGTTTTCCAAATCATCAACAAAAGTTATTTCTGCAAGCAACTCCCCACTTGGATAATACACATATCCCACACCTTGCTTTTTGCCACCTACATATTTAATTTTTGAGGCCAAATTACCGTCTTCATCATATTTTTGGGATATTCCGTCCGACACCCCGTTTTTTATCTCAAACTCGGAATCAATCTGCCCGTTTTCATAATAGCTTCTGGCAAAACCGCTAAATTCTCCTTTTGTACAATCTTTTTGCCAAAGCAAAGCACCGCTTTCATAATATGCCAGCTCTGGAGTTACGCATTTACCCAATTTATACTCACATTCTGAAGATATCCTGCCGCTTGGATAATACACCACCAATTTTCCGTCATAAAGCCCGTTTTTCATATTTGTTTCTAACCTAGCTCCATCATCATATTCCACAACAAGCGGACCATCAATCAAGCCGTTTTTATATTCAAGCTCAATAACACCGTTGCTTAGTCTATCGCGCACTCTGCCATTATAAGGATTTCCGTTTTCATCTTTTTTTATTTCACCATCCTTAAGTGTCGAACCAAAATTTTGCGCTTCCGAAAGCTCATCAGCTGAGGCCGCACTCACCAAAGCTCCATATACCAACAAAAACCACACCAAATTTTTCATCTTACTTTCTCCACCTGATTTTTGCCATTAACACCCCAAATCCCAAACCGACAATTGCCGTTGCGACCAAAACTCCTGCCAAAACCCACCGTCTTTCCTCAAGTTTTTGCTGGGGATTTTCCTCCTCTTCAACGGCAAATCCTTCAAACCCAACGGCTTTGCGCACCAAATTTCCGTTTTCATCATAATCTCTCATGGTTCCGGTCACTTTGTCATCTTCATAATTATACTCGGATTCAATCTGCCCGTTAGGATAATATCTCACATCCATTCCGTTGCGCACTCCGTTTCTGACCGAAATTTCGGCAGCCAGCGTACCATCTTCATAAAAATCCCTAATCACCCCGTGTTCTCGGTTATTGACATAAGGCACCACACTTTTTAACTTGCCGTCTTTATAATACATTTTGGCCTCACCGTTGCGTTTTCCGTTCTGATATGGTGTCTCGGCATACAACTTTCCGTCATCATAATACTCCAACACCACCCCGACAACCTGCCCTTCTTTCATTGCCACCTTTTGCGATATCTGGCCGTTTTCATGATAGCTGATAAGGAAACCATCTTCTTTATCATGAACAAAATCAACTTCTTCCAACAACTTCCCTGAAGTATAATAACGCTTGGCTTTTCCCTCTTTAAGCCCGTTAACAACATTTACCTCGCCAATCATATTGTCGTTTCCATCAAAAACCTGGCGCAATCCGTTTTCAAATCCTTTGCTGTAATGTGTCAAGCGTATTAATTTACCGTTTTCATCATAAGATCTTTGCTCTCCGTCCCTAAAACCGTCCTTAAAATCAAACTCTGACAACACCACTCCCTCGGAAGAAAGCTTTTCCATTTTTCCTTCGGCCTTACCGTTAACCATATTAACCCGCATATAAATTCCCTCAGGAGTCCAAAATTCGGCCAATCCGTTTGCCTTTCCGTCTTTATATGCAATTTTAAACTTGGTCTTGTCAGAAAATTCACCTTCATCAACTCCGGTATATAATTTGCCATTTTCATCATAAAACGGCTCCCCGCGACCAAACCACTCAGGCTCTGCACTCTGCCCGACACAAGGCAAAACGAGCATTACCCAAAACAACACAAATACTGATTTTTTCATATCTCTCACCAAAACATTTATAGAACATTTATGTTTTGAGGATATTAGATAATTCTAAAAAGTCAACATCTTTTTTTATTATCTGATATTATTGCAATAAACCTTGCCAAATCACCAAACCTACATTAAACTTCGTACTATATTAACCCTATGAAGGAGCTTTTCATGACTGCTTTTTTATTTCCTTTAACTTTTATATTGGTTATTGTTATAATTGCTGGCTTTCGTATTTTGATGCAATATGAAAAAGGTGTTGTTTTCACTCTTGGGCGCTACACCAGCACCCGCGATCCCGGGCTTACCTGGATTATTCCGCTTATCCAAGACATTCGCAAAATTGACATGCGCATTATGACGGTTGACGTTCCCAAACAAGAAGTAATGACCAAAGATAATATTCCAGTAAACATCAATGCGGTAGTTTATTTCAAAGTCAAAAAACCCGAGGATGCGGTGATTCAAATTTCCAACTATGTTTTTGCGGTTGTCCAACAGAGCCAATCCGCCCTCAAAGACGTAATCGGAACCAATGATTTGGATATAACCTTGTCCGAGCGCAAACGCATCGGTGAAGAGATCAAAAACATTGTTGACACCGCCACCGAAAAATGGGGTATAGATATTGAGGCCATCAATGTCCAAGAAATCGAGCTGCCCGAGGATATGAAGCGCGCCATGGCCAAACAAGCCGAGGCCGAGCGCAACCGCCGCGCCATGATTATCTCGGCCCAAGGCGAGGTTGAATCGGCTCAAAAGATGCTTGAGGCCGCCAAAACACTCGAAAAAAGCTCTATTACCATGCAGTTAAAAACCCTGCAAACCATCAAAGACATTGCGCCGTCTCCCTCGCAAACCATTGCATTGTTCCCGATAGAGCTGGCCAATCTCTTGTCCGGCAAAAACAAATAACTCAAGTACTTTTCTTTTTTCATCTTTTGTGGTAAACTTATATCTATATGATCAAACAAGGAAAAAAGATGAGTACCGAAATTGCCGCCGGAATTAGAGTTGCCAAGTCCTCCCGTTACCCCAACGGCTGGAAAGACATTTCGCTTCAAGACATCAGGTTTGATAAACCCACGGTTTTATGTCTTCCCGGAGATGCCAGCTTTCATAGCAAAGACGCCAACTACATGGCCAAATATGCCAACAAACTTCTTGGCCGCATCGGTGCCGAAGACAATTCCGATATCCAAGTAATCTCCTTTTATTATCCCCATGGCAACCCGAGCGAGCTAAGCAACAGCCGCACCTGCCTAAGACAATCAGACCGAAGTTCTTTTTCCCAAGAAGAACAAAATCCGCAATATATTCAAACCCTTTATCAATCCTGTTTTCGCCCACTATTGCACCAAACCAATTCCGGCAAAGAGCTTCAAAAAAAGCTTCGCATGATTACTTTTCTCAATTTTTGCCACGGCGATTTTGTCACCTGCAAGCTTGATGAATATATGCGTAATGACCTAAAAAACAATTTATTATATTCTGACAAAGAAATTGCAGATACAACCAAACAAATTTGCTGCATATCCGTTGTTCCGCAGGATCTGCCCAAAAAACATTCATTTTCCAAAATCGGCTTTGTATCGCTTGATGACTATCATTACAACTCTTCCGACAGCAATAAGGTAAGCGACTTTTATGAACTTGACTGCAACGAGATTTCTGTTTTAGGCATTATTGAACGCCCGTCGCAATGCCGCCATGGAATATCGCGTCTTTTCTATCTTGACAATTTATTAGACTACAATTCCATTGAAGACAAACTAAACGTCTGGCTGGGCAAAACCGAGAAATTGCACCAAATGAATGCCTACGTTGATATGGATTATCACAACGAGTTCGGAAACAAATCATCAGAAGCCACAATCTTTAGCCAAATGATTAGCAGATCTTTGCAAAATGCTGTGTCCAATTCTTGCCTCAACGCAAAATCCTCTGAGTTCATACCTCTTGACATCAACAATATCTTTACAACCCAAGCGGCAAAATTCACCCAAGGTCCTTGTGCGTCCAATCGTTCTTTTCTTCATCCCTCTGTTGAAGAATCATCTGTTTTGGCAAAAGAAAAAGGCACTAAGCTTGACAAGACCTTATACCCGCAAACAGCTTTTATCTCAAGACAAATTGCCGGCAACAGTTTATAGCAAAAGCCCTCGAAGCACAAAACTTCAAGGGCTTTAACATTAAACAATCTTTTCCAGTTTTCCCGGGATCTCCGCTATCGGACACTCAGACAATAGCGGCCAACTATCCTCAAGCTTTTCTCTCCATGCCTTAAGGCAACCGAACTTTCGCTCAAACTTATTGTCCCAGCCATAGTTCAAGAGTATCATCTCTTTCCACAGCTTGTTATCATACGCTTGGATCAACTCCTGCGCCTTAGCACAAGCCCGGTTCATATGGAAATAAAACCACAACAAACCGTTGGCATGGTTTTTCATTTCTCTTTGCACCAACAAAACCTGCTTATCATCCTCAAGCAAATTATAGTGCAAAAAGCGATACACCGCTTCTTCCGGAGCCTCCAAGATAAACCTGTCGAAAGCCTTACCGACAAAAACATACGGATAAGAAATTATCGTTCCGTATTTTTTATCGTCAAACCACGAAAGCTGCTCTTCTTCGGTAGCGCTTTGAGGCATTTTGCCTTCATAGTTCATCCAAAAACTCTGCGAGCAACCATAGAATTTTTCATTGCTCCGATCCCCATAAAGCGAGATGTGCAACCACCCGGTCAGAGCTTTTCTGTAAATCTTAATATCATTTGGCCTCTCTTTTTTCAAAAAACCTTTTTCACAAAGGATTTTCCGAACTTTGGCATCCCATATATCTCCGTAAATATAGGTTTGCAACCAAATGAGATAGCTGTTTGCAGATTCGGCCAACAGTTTTTGACCTGCCGCCGACTTAATACCATGCCACAGGATATAATCCCGTTTTCTGAACATACTGCCATGATTAAGAAGGCTTGCTTCGCCGTCTGCATCTCTGGCAAAAATTTTTTTCTTTTCCATAATATTTATTTTATAATTATTGATTTAATAAGTAAGTTTGTTTGATTCTAAGTAAAACACAGTCATTTTATTTGTCAATTGCTTTTTGGTGAAATTTGTCAAATTGCCTGATTTTTACATATTTACAACCGCCGAGCAAATTAGCTAAAAAGTTTTCAAACCAACGAAAACCATCGTATCAAAAAAAATACGACGGTTTTCTCTAACATTCGGGCTAACTACACCTGCGATAGTAGCCGAAATTTTTTATCATTTCTCCTACTTCAGACGAAAGCATTCCCTCATAAACAGCCGGAATCAAGATATTTTTCATCTCTCCCTGGTTAAAATGGTGCCTTCTTCTGATCCAAAACTTCAAAATCTCTTCCGAAATTCTTCCTTCCACGGTAGCACAAACAATATTATGCTCCGCATGTTTTGAAAGACGATATCTTTTTTCCATCATTCTTCGAAAAGCTCTTTCGGAAATTTGTCCGGCAATAAAATACTGCACAATCAAGTCCTTAGTGTCATCAGATAGTTCATAGTGCTTATCCATCATCAAAACAAACACTTTTTCCGACTTTCTAAAAACTTTGGCAATAAGCCTGGCAAAACAATTTGCAAAGGTATAATTGTTTTCAACCATCACGATCAAAATATCATCTGATATTTTTTCATCCAGCACTGCCTCAATAATAAGCTTTACCGCCTCTTTGGTAAAACCATGTTTTTCTCTGAGCATCTCTGTCATCGTGCAAAGGTCGATATTACCCTTTACAAACTCTCTTGCGATTGAGCAACCGATTTCCTTAGTTTTGTTTGTCCTCACTTTTTCAATTACCGCAACAACATTACGTTTTTGACTTGGTAAAGGATTTTCTGATTTTGTTTCCATAATATAAAATTTTTAAGGTTAATAATATTTTTTCATATTAATACCTTATATCAGATTAATTTGATTTGCAATTATTTTAAACTTATCCGCCGACAATAAAAACACGGTTGCACAACAACTGTTTATCCTACAAAATAGCTTCTGTATTTTGATATTTAACAATGAGTTCCTGCGATGCACTTATTAATTGACCTTGATAATACACTACTCAACACTTTTTTCTATGATGACAACAATCATCTGAATTTTTATTGGTCGCAAGATTTCAAAAAAGATTTTGGTGTTTCACCCAAGATTTTATCCGATTTATTTTGCGGCGATTTTATAACCTCGATGTCTCAAGCGGCAGATTTACACCCTTTTATAAATAAATTTCTTAACCGCCACAAACTCAATATTTCTGCCGATGATTTTTTAGAATATTGGCTCTCCCGCGATGCCAATTTCAATCCCGATGTTTTAAGCTGGCTTATTTTACAAAAAAAATCCGGCCATCATCTGCATATTGCCTCCAATCAGCCCGAAGTCCGTATGAACTATATCTTAACCAGGTTTAGTGACCAAATGTCAGCATTTGAACACATATTTACTCCCTTCCGTCTTGGCTTTGCAAAACCCGAAAGCCAGTTTTTTATATCCGCCCGAGATATTCTCCAAACAAACTTTGCCGACATTTGCCTTATTGATGACGACATTATCAATATTAAAGCAGCCGCCTCTCTTGGAATGTCAACTATTCTCTATCAAGGGATAAATTCTTTAAACCCAATTAGCCCAAAGTAACCTTTGGGCTAATCAAAACAGGCAATCTCTGCTAGTTTATATCCAAAACAATATCTTTGACATCCAATTCTTTAGTTTCTTTTGTTATCAAAGCACCCTCAAGCAGACCACCCACATTAGCCAAATCACACATTCCCGATTCCAGCAACCGCAAACTATTCTTAGGTGCTTCCACCACAACGGATTTTACCATTGTCCTTTGTGATACATTGGCTTCGGTCTTGGCTTTTCTGATTGCAGTAGTAACATCAGAAATAAGATTATAAAGTTCCTCATCCACACTTGCCGATGCAAACTCCTCAACTTCCGGCCATTTTGCGGCATGGATTGACTTTTCTTGTTGTCCGCCCCAGGGCCTTACCTGATAAATTTCCTCGGTAACAAACGGACAAAACGGCGCAAACACCTTCAAAAAGACATCTATTGTTTTCATCAACGAGGCCACTGCCGAATTTGCATTATCGGAATAAGCACGTTTTTTGACAATTTCCAAATAATTGTCGCAAAAATCCCAAAATCTTTTTTCAATTACTTCCAAAGCTCCGGCATAATCATAAGCATCCAAATATTTTGTAGCCTGAGCAACCATGGAGTTTATTTTTTTCTGCCACGAAACATCTGTTGGTTCTTTAATATATTCCTCATATTTTCGACATTCTTTCAAAGCGCTTCCCTCGACAATCGTAAACACGAACTTGCTGGCATTAAAAATTTTATTAACCAACTTTTTGCCTTGAGCCATAACATTTTCTTCAAATGCTGTGTCAATTCCAAGTCTTGCTTTGGCCGCCCAATAGCGTATGGAATCCGCGCCGTATGTGTCAATCAAATGTTGTGGAGTAACTACATTTCCTTTGGACTTTGACATCTTCTTTCTGTCCGGATCAAGAATAAACCCGCTGATCAAAGCTTCTTTCCACGGAATTGTATTTTCATGTAATAATGCTTTGGCAATAGTATAAAAAGCCCAAGTCCTGATGATATCATGTGCCTGCGGCCTGATATCAAACGGCAGCTTTATTTTATCATTTTGTGCCACATTCAAAGCAATCTGCGGAGTCAAAGCTGACGTTGCCCATGTATCCATCACGTCTTTATCACCGATAAACCCGTTTGGTTTGTTTCTTTGATCTTGAGAATACCCGTTCGGCACATCAATCATCGGATCAACCGGCAGCTGAGCTTCATCAGCCAAAATCGGAGCCGAATAGTCCGGATTTCCTTTATCATCAAGCCTATACCACACCGGAAACGGAACACCGAAAAACCTTTGTCTTGATATACACCAATCCTGATTTAAGCCTTTTACCCACTCTTCATATCTGGTTTGCATATGTTGCGGCTTCCACTTAATTTTACGACCGACGGCAATCAACTCTTCTTTTTTATCCTGCAAATGAACAAACCATTGCCTCGAGGTAACAAACTCCAGCGGCCGATTTCCCTTTTCATAAAACTTAACCGTATGTGTTATTGGTCTTGGCTCGCATTTAAGGCCACCCTCATTCCGTAACATCTCAACTATTTTTTCTCTTGCTTGTTTGGCGCTCAGTCCAACGATATTACGATAAAAAGCATTGGCTTTGTCATTGTTCAAAGACACAAAAGCTCCCTTACCAAACTCAACATCCAACAAACAACCGTCTTTGCCTATAATTTGTTTCAAAGGCAGGCCAGATTTTTTCCACCATGCCACATCCGCGGCATCGCCGAAAGTACAAACCATCATAATTCCGGTACCTTTGTCTTTTTCGGCATGCTCGGAAGCAACAATTTCCACCGGTGTTTCAAACAACGGCACAATAGCTTTTTTGCCAAAGAACCTCTGATATCTTTCATCCTCTGGGTGCGCTACAATAGCAATGCAGGCCGGCAAAAACTCCGGACGCGTTGTTGCAATGGTAATGCACTCATTGCTTCCCTCAATCTTAAAATTAATATCATGGAAAAAGCCTGCAATTTCTTTATCTTCAATCTCGGCCTGAGCCACCGCCGACTGAAAAGTAACATCCCACATCGTCGGGGCTTCAACCAACTTTACAAATCCTTTATTAACCAAATCAATAAACGATGCCTGTGATGTTTTAATACTTTGCGGACTAATGGTTGTATACTTAATATCCCAATCATACGAATGACCGACATTTCTAAACACGTTTTCAAACACCAATTCATCTTCGGCGGTTAATTTTTCGCAAGCTTCAATAAAATTTTTGCGGGATATATATTTCCTTGGAGATTCGTCTTTTTCCTTATGCTCCGGCCTAAAATCTGGATCATAAGCCATCATCGGGTCGCAAGTTATGTTAAAATAATTCTGCACTCTTCTTTCGGTTGGCAATCCGTTATCATCCCAGCCTATGGGATAAAACACCGTTTTTCCCTTCATTCTTTGGAATCTGGCGATCACATCCGTTTGCGTATAGCTGAATATATGCCCAATATGCAGTGATCCCGATACTGTCGGCGGCGGAGTATCAATAACAAATGTTTCCTCGCGAGTTTTGGTTTTATCGTAGGCATAAACTTTGTTTTCGTCCCAAAATTTTTTACACCTTTGCTCTATTTCGGGCATATTTATACGATCATCCAAACTTTTATTCTCTTTAAACGGCATTCTATTTCTCCAAATTCTAAATTCATTTCGTCATATTTGAGATATAACAAAAAGTCAAGACAAGACCTGTCTCATACATTTGCTTTTCTGGCTTATCTTTCAAACAATATACAATATTTACTCCGCCTCAAGCAGCGTTTTATTATAAGCATCGGCTTCTTCTATTGCATGCACCATCTTGGTAATCATATCATTATAAGGCGCCGACATATTGTGTTTTTTTGCCAACTCAACAACCGCCCCGTTAATTGAATCCACCTCGGTTTTAACTCCTCTTTTTCGGTCTTGCGACATTGACGAATAGCCCATTTGATGAGCCTCAGCCACTTTTCTAACATTTTCAAACTCACTTTTGCCGTCAAAATCAAATCCTTCCTCTTTGGCAACCCCCGCCGCTTCTGCAATAACCTTTTCAAGAATATCAAGCGCATATTGGCTCTGTCCGATAAACCCCATCGGGACCAAAGTTATATATGTAAAAGCGTTAATTCCCAAATTTACAAACAATTTTTTCCATATCAAATAGCCTATATTGTCAACAATTTTACACTCAAACCCCGAACCGGCAAACAACTGATAAATTTTCTCAACATCTTCTTGCGCAGCTTCTTTACTGCCGATAGCCGTAATACCCGAGCCACTGTGAAACACTTTGCCGCTTTCAAGCAAAACCGAATTATGATTTGTCGTTCCCAACACTATCTGCTCAGCCTTTACGTATTTAGATAGTTTTTCATAATTTCCCAAACCGTTTTGCAATGTTATCACTAATGTTTTTTCACCTATTAAAGCCTTATTTTGTTCCAACGCTTCAAGCGTTGCGGTGGTCTTAACCAAAATAAGCACCACGTCAACCTCTTGATTATAGGTTCCTCCAATATACGCCTTGACATTTCGGTAAATTTTTGTTTCCCCGTCTGTCTCTTTGATTGCCAACCCTTTGGCATTTATAATATCAGTCGATTCCTTATCATTCGTAATCATGATTACTTCATTTTCTTGACCAAACTTAGCCCCAAACAAGCAGCCCAAAGCCCCTGCGCCTATCACGGCTATTTTCATTATTTTTCTCCTTTAAATTCATCCTAGTTTTAACCATTAACTTTTCTTAAAATAGCAAAATCTTCATCAAATAAAAGCATTTTATCAAAAATATCAAACGCCGGACCTATTAGTTTTTCCAAATATGATTATATAAATAGGCGCCAATGATCATGGAGCCTTAAAATGAAAAAAATAGTTTTACTCATTACGTTGTTTTTCACATCATTTAATGCCAAAGCCATCACAACCACCGTCCCTGCCGGCACCACCCAAACCGGCGGAGACATAAATTCGGTTGTAACCCAAAAAGTCTATGGTGAAGCCAATGACTTCACAATTTCTGGACAACAACAAGTAATGTCCGGCGGCCTAACACATAATTCGGTCGTTAACACCTACGGGCAACAAACAGTCTACTCCGGAGGCACTTCTTACGACACAACCATCCAATCTCAAGGTCTCCAAGTAGTTGCCGGCCAATCTTATTCTTCTTTAGCTCAGGCCTATGGCAGTATTAACGTCAATTCCGGTGGAACCGCCTACTCAAGCACTATTGAGGGTGGAACCATTTCGGTTTTATCCGGAGGCACTTCATCCGGAACTATCTTAAATTCCGGCACCGAAAGTGTAACCGGCACCTCAACAGGCAGCATCATCAACGGCGGCACACAAAAAGTTAATCGTTACGGCAAAGTACAAAATGCCCAACTTCAGGGAGGCACCCAAAACATTGCCGTCCGCGGCACCGCAACCAACACCACCATAACTTCCGGCACACAAGAAGTATACGGCGATTCCATGAAAAGCAATCTTAAAGGCGGTGTTATGAATATTTATTCCACCGGCTATGCCGAAAACATCATTGTTTCCGGCGGCGTCATGAACGTAAATTCCGGCGCCTTTTCTTCACAAACATCATTACAAGACGGCACGCAAAATATCTACGGACAAGATATCAATGGAATCATAACCGGCGGCACGCAAAATGTCTTAGACGGAGGCATTGCCGAAGACACCACCATCTCTGGTGGTACCCAAAATATTGAATCTACTAGCAAAGCCTTTAATAATATCATCTCCGCTAGCGGCATCCAACAAGTTGCAAGCGGTGGTTATTCCTATCGCTCTCAAGTTTCATCCGGCGGTCAATTAAATGTCTCGGGCGGAGCTTACGAAGCCGATATTTCATCCGGCGGTACTATGAACATTCTAAGCTCGGGTCTGGCCCAAGATACTACCGTCTCCGGTGGTGTCATGAACGTAAACTCCGGCGCCTCTTCTCAAAACACTGCCTTAACCGATGGCACCATAAATATCTACGGCACTAATAAAAATTCAACCATCTCCGGCGGTGTCATGAATATCTACGGTTCTGATACCGATTCCACTATAAACTCCGGTATCCAAAATGTCCAAGCTGGCGCTACCGCAACTTCTTCTATCATCAATTCATCCGGAACACAAAATATCTATGGCACTTCAGTCAGCGCTGCCGTCAACGGCGGGATCCTAACTGTTTATGACAGCGGCCTCGCCCAAAACGCCGCTCTCAACAGTGGCACCATGAATATTGAACAAGGAGGCTCGTCTCAAGATACTACCATCTCCGGCGGCATCATGAATGTCTACGGCTCTGATACCAACACCAAAATCACCAATGGTATCATGAATATCTACGGTCCGACCACCAATTTCGAACTCACTGCCTATAATCAAACCGGCGGCACCTCAACTTCTGCCATCATAAGCTCTTCCGGCGTCCAAAATATTTATGCCGGAGGCATATCCAACTCCGCTCAAATAAATTTAGGCGGAAAACAGATGGTTTATACCTCAGGCACCGCCTCTCAATCGACCTTAAATGGCGGCGTTCAAATTGTTTACGGCACCGCTGACAACACAATCGTCAACAGCGGTTTACAAGAAATCCGCTCCGGCGGTCATGCCAATTCGTCTCAAATTAACAACGGCGGCATCCTAACCGTTGAAGACGGAGGCACAGCCTATAATGCCACTTTTTATGGCGGCACTTTGCGCCTCCAACCAGGCGGCTTACTTTCAGGTACCACTTCTGCCACCGACAGTATCATAAACATCTCTGGCAATCACACCATCCCAGACCTACAGCTTGACAATTCTTTAGTAAACATCTCTCGCCAAGCACAGTATAGTGATGTAACCTTATCCAATCTCAACGGCAACGGTATTTTTGTCATGAGTAGTGATTTATCCGCCGGCCTGGCCGATCAGATTAACATCACCAACGGCGACGGCGATTTTGGTCTTATTATCAACGATTACAGTAGTTCAACCACTCCCGATAAATTCAAAATCATAAGTGAAGATTCCACTGCCGCAGACAAATTTTATCTTGTCGGCGGAGCAGTTGACATCGGAGCTTATCAATATAAATTGTTGCAAACCGGCGGCGACTGGTTTTTGGAACACGCCAAGCAATTATCCGATGGCGTCTACATCGCCAAAAACACCTTTACTGCGCTTTCCTCGCTATTTTACTCCCACCTAACACCTGTATATGGCAGGCTTCACTTTCAACATCGCCCCCAAAAACATGACAATGGCCTTTGGATAAAAGGCATCAACCGCTATGTCAAACAAAGTTATGTTGACGATTCTCGTATCAAAAACGACATTTATGGCTCGGTCATTGGTTTTGACCATAATTTTTCACTTGGCACCAACTACCATATAATTACCGGTCTTTATACTGGTTTTACCTCTTCAAAACAAAAATTTGACACCTCGGGCAAAGGCACCGGCCAAACCAAAAGCTTTGGGCTTTATTCCACCATCCTAACCTCAAACAATTGGTTTCTTGACCTCGTCGGCAGTCGCTTTTCGCATCACCAAAAAACAACCGGCTACACTCCTGCCTCAACCGAGGTTATCGGACGCTTTAACACTACCGGTTGGCAAGCAGCCTTTGCTTTGGGCAAAAGATTTAATTTTGCATCATCTTGGTTTGTTGAGCCTTTTATCGGCATGGATTATATGTATATCAAAGGCATTTCCTATCGCAGCAATTTTAATACGTTAATCACCGCCGATGATGCCGACTATTTAAGCAACAGCTTTGGCCTAACCGCCGGAAAAAGCTTCAATATCACTCCTGATATATCTCTTGATGTCTATACCCAAGTGGCTTTAAGCTACGATTGGGACACCAAAGCCTACATTGAAGTTGCCGACTATTCCATCACCGAGGACTTATCATCGCTTCATTACGAGTTTAGCGCCGGCGTCAATATAGCTCCTTCTGATTTTGGCTCAGGCTATATTGAGATTGGCACCAAGCTAGGCCAACATGTTGATATCCCGTGGGAGATAAACATCGGCTATCAATACGATTTCTAAGCTTTATCCAAGCTTTAAGATGCAAACCTTTCAAGCATCTCGCCAAAACTTCCAAACTTAAAAAAGACATGATGCCTTGTCTTAGGAATTAGCTTTGCCTTGTCTTTATAAAACTCTAATTGTGCCTCAAGATTAAACAGCCTGTCATTTTGAGCCAACAACGCCAAATCAAACTCCGGCCTGATTTTATGTTTATTTTTTTCATAAAAATATTTGAGCTTTTCAAGCTCTTCTTGGCAGCTTTCAATAGACCTCAACGATTGCAAACGATTATATTTTTCATATTCTTCATCGGTTTCGACCATATATTCCCGCCGAAATTCCAAATAATTATCGAGATTAATTGCCTCAAACATCTCAACCGTTTTTTTGCTCAATCCCCATTTTTCATCAAACAAATAAGGATTCCCGCAAACCGCAATCTTTTTTTCAAACTTTGGCAATTTATCCCCCATTACCGATGCCACAAACACTCCGGCGGAATAAGCAATCAAGCTTATTTTATTATATTTTGCAAAATCAAATTTAAGCTCCAAATCCTGATAGTCAAACAAAATAAGCACATCATTTTTTGTATCTTTCAGATCGACAAACTGATTTTCGTCACACCCCCAACCGGCAAAAAACACTATCAGATTCGACGCTTTATTATCAATCAACACACTTTGCATTACATTTCTCCTTATTAATTATCAGTTTACTCCAAAAAGATAAAAAAACACTTTATTTTTGTCAAAAAATGTGCTATAACTACGCCGGATTTAGGAAATTCCTAAAATTTGAAAGGACAAAAATGCCAAAAGTTATTACCATGATTCCGGTTCGTATGGCCTCAACCAGGCTCCCCAACAAACCCCTGCTTGATGTCAACGGCAAAAGCGTTTTACGGCGCGTTTATGAAAATGTCAAAGCTTGTGTACCGGGTGATATTGTGATTGCTGCCGGCGATCAGGTTTTGGTTGACGAGGCTCAAAAATTCGGCGCCAAAGCTATTCTGACCGATCCCAAACTTCCTAGCGGCACCGACCGCATTGCCGCTGCCCTAAAAGAAATTGATCCTGATGGTAGTAAATATGATATTGTTGTAAACTTCCAAGGTGATGGCCTCAATGTTGATCCCAAAGTTAACCTTGAACTCATTGAAATGATTGAAAGAACTGATTGCGACATTGCCACCTGTGGCATGATTTTCAAAGATATCAAAGAAGTCTCCGACCCAACCCAGGTAAAAATCGTTATGGGTTTAGCCAAGGGCCAAAAAGAAGGCCGCTGTCTATATTTCACTCGTGCCGTTGCCCCATATACCCGTGATCCGGAAAAATGTGATAATCAAGATTATTATCATCATATCGGCATTTATGTCTACAAAGCCTCTTCTCTAAAGAGATTTGTAGGTCTTCCGGTTGGCGTTTTGGAAAAAAGAGAATCTTTGGAACAACTTCGCGCTCTGGAAAACGGCATGACCATCCGTGCCAAAATTGTTGACAAGATGAAATTGGTTGACGATGCCCCGGCCGATATCAACACCCCTGAGGAATATCAAGCCGCTCTCAAATGGATTAAATAGCTAGTTGGTCGTATTTTTCTCAATCCACGCTTTAAGCTCATCCATACTATAAACCTCGGGTATCCACTTAAGCTCTTCCGGCAAATCGGAAGTAAACTCACATCTGTATCTTATCGGATGTGCTCCCACATTAATTGCCGCATATTGATTATAGATTCTGTCATCAACCAAAATGGTTTCTTCAGGCTTCAAGCCATATTTGGCAAAACATTCTTTCAACATATCTTCTTTAGCCGAATCATGCATAAATTTGCCATGTTGCACACATTCAATAGTTAAGAAATCCGTAACTTCTGCCAACAATTGGTTCAAAAATCTTTTCTTGGTTTCAACATCAAACGTCGCCGACATCGTAAATTGGCGATATCCTTTTTGATTAAAATATTTCAATGCCTCAACCACCCCCGGATATAACGGACGATTGGTAAAAAATTCCGGCGAATGACAAAAATCATAATCCATATCTTTGCCCATTGTCGGATGCGTCTTAAGCTCCAATGCCCCATATTTGGGTACAATCGGCAAAACTTTGGGCAAATCCTCCCATTTTATGTCTTTATACATCGGCGCATATTTCGGGTGCTTGGTCAAAAAATTAAAATAGGCATAATTCAAATTAGCCAAAACCCCATCAACATCCCAAAATATATTTTTTATAATCATTTATCTTTTCTCCTTTTTTCACCGGAATTATAATATATTTTTTTAGTTTTTAAATCTTTTTTTTGCTTAAATTCGACTTGCTATTTATATCCGAGATTTGTATTATTGCAGCATCAAACCATAACGGAGCCGGCAATGAAAAATTCTCTATCTTTTGGTGCAATCTATACCCCGCAAAAAACAACATTTACCGTTGCCTCAGAACATGCCTCGGCCATTGAGCTGTGCTTGTTTTCGGCCGATGAAAAAAGAGAAACCCGCATTTCGCTTATTCGCCAAGGCAACACCTGGCAAACCGAGGTTCCCAATCTTCGTCCCGGACAAAAATACGCCTACCGTGCCCATGGCGAATACAATCCCGACAAAGGGCTTTTTTTCAACCCGCACAAACTGGCCATTGACCCTTATGCGCTTGAAATATCCAAAAGTTTTTCCCATTGGCAATCTGAGGCTCTCAGCGTTGAAAACGATATTGATACCGCCTCCATAATGCCCAAATCGGTTTTGGTTAACTCAAACAAAATTTTTGACACCTCCCGTTATCCCTATCTTAATCACCGCCCTGATTTTTCCATTGGTCAAAACTCCATTTACGAAACTCATGTCAAAAACTTTTCTTTTCTAAATTCCCATATTCCGGCATCAAAAAGGGGCAAGCTTTCCGCTCTGTCCGATGATTGGACCATCGACTATTTTAAAAAGCTTGGCATCAACAATATTGAGCTAATGCCTCTAACCCCCACTTGCCCTGGGCGGCAAATCCAAGAGATTGAAGGCCACTTTGACAATTGGGGCTACAACCCTTATTGCTATTTTGCCATTGACCCCCGCTACGGCAACCTCCAAGACTTGGTCCAAGTAATCAACAAATTGCACCAAAATAATATCAAAGTAACCATAGACGCTGTTCTCAACCACACCGGAGAACACGCTGCCCGCGGCTACTGGAACCGGGCTTTGTCTTTCAAACTTTTGGACAGTCCGTCTTATTACCGCCCCCAAGGCAACAACCTATCCGATTATATGAACACCACTGGCTGCCATAACAACTTCAATCTTGATAGTGCTCTAGGTCATCAACTCCTTCATGATTATGTTATCCACATGCACCGCCTAGGATTTGACGGCATCAGGTGGGACTTGGCCGGTGATAATGCTCTTGATAACTATGGCCATTTCCAAGACAACGGTGCTTTTATTCAAGAACTCCGTTTTGCTACCAATGACCTACAGATGGAAATGTATGTCGAGCCGTGGAGTGCCATGGGCGGTAATTATACCGGACGTTTTTGCAATCTTGTCCCCGGAGTTAAAGAATGGAGCGACAAACGCCGCAATTTCACCGCCGACTTTTTCAGCGCCCGCGAAAATACAGCCGGAGAATTCGGCAACCAAATTTCGGGCTCATCCATTATTGACCGCGACAAAAATGAATCTGCCGTTGTTGGTACGGCATTTACTCACGATGGCTTTAGCCTGGTCGGTGCTTTCAAATACCCCAAAGACACCTCGCCCAACGGCGAAAACGGCCGCGACGGCAGCCCTGATATCTATACCAAATCCTATAGCGATGACGAGCTATATCGCAGAGCCTTAAGTGCAGCCGCATTAAACATTCTAAGCAAAGGCATTCCTTTAATCCGCAACGGCGATGAGATCGGCTATTCCTCACCTAACAACAATCCCTATTGTATTGACGATTCCAGCGTATGGCTTAATTGGAAAAGCTTAAACGATAACGAAAAGCGCCTTTTCAAACATATCTGCCGACTTAATGCTCTGCGCCGTGATCATCCTATTTTTAGTGACTTAAGCTTGTATACCGGAGCCACAAATCCTCAAAACGGCATCAAAGATATTACTTGGCTCCGCCCTGATGCCTCGGAAATGACTGCCGCCGAATGGGCACAACCCTACCACAAAACCGGCGCCTATATGCTAAACGGCACCTCCTCAGGCACAAGACCGCACGATGATGATTTTTTAATTATGGCCTCCGGCGATAATTACTACACCATCAACTACAAACTCCCCACTCCGCCCTCAGGTGGCAATTGGCAGCTTATTTTAGATACGTCTCAAACAACAGACGAAACTACTGTTAAAGAGCTAAAACCCGGCAGTGAATATGCTCTCAAACCCTATTCTTTTGTAATTATGACTCACAAACGCCCCAAAGGCCATACTCACACCAACACCCTAATTCAGACGCTAAATCTTGCCGGCAAATCCCGCTAACAAACAAAAAGCTCCCGCCAACAATCGCGAGAGCTTTTTGTTTTTGTAAAACACAAGCCTAGAAGCCCATGCCGCCCATACCTCCGGCAGGATTACCATGACCGCCGCACCCACAAGAACACTCTTTTTGCGGAGCCTCAGCTACCATAGCCTCGGTAGTAACCACCAGACCTGCAACCGAAGCGGCATCTTGCAAAGCGGTTCTAACCACCTTGGTCGGGTCAATAATACCGGCTTTGACCATATCAACATATTCACCTTTTTGGGCATTATAGCCAAAATTGGTATCTTTGCCTTCCAACAATTTGCCGACAACCAAAGCTCCGTCAACACCGGCATTCTCGGCGATTTGACGAATTGGCGCCTGCAAAGCCCTGCGAATAATATCAATACCAACCTTTTGGTCTTGGTTTTGCGGATCCAATTTATCCAAAGCCTTTGTCGCATACAAGAGAGCACAACCGCCGCCGGCAACCACACCTTCTTTAACCGCGGCTCTTGTGGCATGCAAAGCATCATCAATGCGGTCTTTTTTCTCCTTAACCTCAACCTCAGATGCACCGCCTACCTTAATTACGGCAACACCACCCGAGAGCTTACCCAAACGCTCTTGCAGTTTTTCACGATCATAGTCAGATGAGGTTTCCTCGATTTGGCGTTTAATCTGGTTAGCCCTAGCCTCAATCAGCTCTTTCTCACCAGCACCGTCAATAATTGTGGTGTCATCTTTTGTGATCTCAACTCTCTTGGCGGTACCCAGCATTTCCAAGGTAACATTTTCAAGTTTCATACCCAAATCTTCAGATACAACCTGACCACCGGTCAAAATGGCAATATCTTCCAAAATAGCCTTGCGTCTGTCACCAAATCCAGGAGCCTTAACCGCGCAAACTTTCAACCCTCCGCGCAGTCTGTTAACCACTAAGGTAGCCAAAGCCTCGCCTTCAATGTCTTCAGCCACAATCACCAAAGCCTTGCCTGATTGAACAATTGCCTCCAATACCGGAATTAAGGGCTGCAAATTAGAAATTTTCTTATCATACAACAAGATATAAGGAGCCTCAAACTCGCAAATCATTTTTTCCGGATTGGTTACAAAATAAGGCGACAAATATCCGCGGTCAAATTGCATACCTTCAACCACATCTAATTCGGTATCAAGTCCTTTGGCATCTTCAACCGTAATCACCCCCTCGTTGCCAACCTTTTCCATGGCTTTGGCCAAATATTCACCGATAGAAGTATCCCCGTTGGCAGAAATTGTACCAACCTGAGCCACTTCGGCCGAGGTTTTAATCATAACCGAGCGCGACTTAACATCATTAACCACCGCCTCAACCGCCAAATCAATACCGCGTTTCAAATCCATCGGATTCATACCGGCAGCAACGGCTTTACAGCCTTCTTTAATAATAGCCTCAGCCAAAACGGTAGCGGTTGTGGTTCCGTCGCCGGCCTTATCGGCTGTTTTTTGAGCCACTTCCTTAACCAGTTGAGCGCCCATATTTTCAAATTTATCAGCCAATTCAATTTCTTTAGCAACCGAAACACCGTCTTTGGTAATCTTTGGTGCGCCATAAGCTTTGTCCAAAATCACATTACGCCCCTTGGGTCCCAAAGTAACTTTAACGGTTTTTGCCAAAGTCTCAACACCTTTAAGCATTTTTTCTCTGGCCGTAGTCCCAAACTCAATATTCTTAGCAACCATTTTCTATAATCCTCTCAAAAATTTTTATTCTTCAATAACACCCAAAATTTCAGACTCTTTAACAATCAGTCTTTCTTCACCGTTTACCTTAACCTCGGTTCCGGACCATTTCCCAAACAACACCTTATCACCAACTTTAACATTAAGCGGGATAATTTTTCCGTCCTCAGTTCTGGCTCCGTCGCCGACAGCCTCAATCAACCCTTCCGAGGGTTTTTCTTTAGCCGTGTCCGGAATAATAATTCCGCCGGCAGTTTTAGTATTTTCTTCCAATCTTTTAATCAGCACACGATCATGCAAAGGTCTTATTTTCATTTTATTACTCCTTAAATTTTAATTCTAGAGGCATAGTTAGTTATCAAAAAAGCCATTGTCAAGAGAAACGCCAAAAAAAAATGCCTTTTTATCAAAGGCATTTTAATCTAAAAAGCGTTATTTAAGCATTTTTTTTGAATATTCCGACCACTTGGGCTATTGCCGATACCACAAAACTTACCATCAGCAAGAACGACACCAACACCACCGCGGCAAAGAACACCCAAGCCTCCGGATAGATCAACATCACTGGCCTTGCCACCATTGTTGCCCATCCGTCCAAAGTAAACACCTGCAACAAGGTAAACAAAGCGCTGCCCAAATCGCCAAACACAACAAAACTGTCCCCGTAAAGGTTAACCGCAATAACGGCAAACCCATAGAAAAACACCGCGAATATTGCCAAAAACGATGCAAACGAGGGCAGTAATTCCAAAAACACCGCAACCAAATTGTTCATCTTGTTAAATTTGTTAACATATTTCAACAATCTAAACAATCTAAAAGTTCTAAGCACAATAAAAGCACTCATAAATGGCAGAGATGAAACTAACACAATAACCAAATCGAAGATATTCCATCCAGACTGGAAAAACTTACGTTTAAGGGCAAATATTTTCAAAAACATCTCTGCCATAAAAATTCCCATAAACACCCGATCAAGTAAGAACAATCCGTTATCGAAATAAAATTCCATGGTTGGAGAAGTCATCAAACCCAAAACAATGGCGTCGGCCAAAATAACCGTCATAATAAACATATCAAAACTAAAGCCGGTAACCAATTTTGCTAGTCTTCGCTGATCATCATTGTAATACAACTGCATAAACTTTCTGGTTGTTTTCTTCTTATTAACCATTATTTCCTCCGTCTAAAAACACTTTATCCCATCATAGCTCAAAAAAGCCAGAATGCAACAACTATTCCGGCCAATGCCAACATCGGTCCAAACGCTAATTCTTTTTTTCGTCTTAAAATAGCATAAATCATTCCGGCAATTGATGCCGTAACTATGACACACAAAAGCCCTTCAACACCCAGCCAAGCACCAAGTGCAGCCAACAGCTTTATATCTCCTCCGCCAAAAGCATCTTTTTTCCACGCCACAATCAACAAACTAACCGCCACCGGCAAGAAATAGCCTACCAGCGCTCCGATTGCGCAGTCTTCAACTACCACCCAACCAGAATTAAAAGCTGCCGCAGCAAAACCGATAATTAATAACGGCACGGTCAAAATATCCGGCAATAAAAAGGTTCTATAATCAACTTCGGCCAATAACAACAACAACCATATAAAACAGGCGATAAACCCGAAATCATCACTCCCGAAATGCCAATAAGCACTCCAAGTCAAAGCCGCGGCTATTATCCCCGACATAAGCGAGCGCCACATAAATTTTTTATATTCTTTCACCTGATAATAAGCCTTCGTTTTTTTTCCCGGCCTAAACATTTCAACCACCGCCATGGCAAAAGTTGCCGGCATAAATTTGGCAAAACGTCTTGCCATATAAGGCACCATTATCCCGAACAAAAAAGCACCCAAGACATAAAACACTATCGATTCTCCTTTTGTTTATGCCTCATAGTTTATTGCCAAAAGAATAAAATTTGATTAAAAATCTTTTTTTTATAAGCACTTAAAATCTTGCAAGGTTTTTGCTTCCAAATACGGATTACACTTCTTTTCCTCACCCAAGCTCACCGGAGCCACCGGCAACCCTTGCACCAAACGCTCTCTTGCTCTTTTCAAATATTTTTTGATATCTTCATCACCTTTGTTGTATTGAAAAGCAAATCCGGCTCCACCAAGAGTATATTCATGCCCGGGATAAAACATAACATCATCGGGCAGCGATTTTATTTTAGCCAAAGCTCTAAACATCTCTTCTTCTGTTCCCTCAAAAATACCACCGACACATAAATTAAACAATGTATCCCCAGTAAACAGCACCTTATTTTCATAAAAATAATACAAGATATGCCCTTGAGTATGCGCCGACACATCAATAATCTTGGCTTTTGCCTCACCCAAAGCAAACTCTTCCCCTGCCCCAACTCCAATATCTGCTCCCTCTATGCGATACATATCAGCTTTATTACAAACAATTTTTGCTTTATATTTTTCTTTCAAAACCAAATTGCCATCCACATGATCAAAATGATGATGAGTATTTAAGATATATTGCGGACAAACCTTTAGTTCATTACATTTTTCAATAACTTTATCGGCTTCTGAAGGATCGATTACGGCCACCGTATTTGTCTTATCATCAATTATTATATAGGCATAATTATCCATATAATTTTCGCGGCACAACACGGGAAAGACCTTTAACATTTACAAAAACTCCTCGGGATTGATATCATCGATTTGATCTTTATCAATATATTCCTTGGCATAGTCCAAATAAACACCGCTTTTAATAAACAGTTCATACAAATTGGGATCCAAATGGCCGGTATTTTTCATTTCCTGCATAATTCTAAGCACTTCAGAAAGTTTTTTAGGCTCCTTATAAGGCCTGTCTTTAGCGGTCAAAGCCTCATAGACATCGGCAATTGCCATAATTTTGGCAGGAATGGACATTTGCTCTCCGGTCAACCCGTTAGGATACCCCTTGCCATCCACTCTTTCGTGATGGGCTCCCGCATATTCCACAATATTAGCCAGCTCCGGCGGAAACGGCAGATTTTTGAGTATATTAATAGTAGCAACAATATGTTCGTTAATCTTTTGCCTTTCGGCATCATTAATCGTACCCTGCTTTATTTTAATATTGGTAAGCTCACCCTGATTATAAGGGCCAGCCACTTGCTCTGGCCTGTCTTGCAACACATATTCCACTTCCTGATTAGTATAAGTAGAAGGCGTATTTATTAACTTTCTCTCGCCCCAAGATAATCCAACCATCCGGCTAAAATAACGCACAAAACTACGCTCGGCAATTTTATCAAGTCTTTCCACGTCTTGTTTGGTTAGCGGTTCATCGCCGATATTGCACTTCCCCACAAATTCAAAATCATCTGTAAGTTGCTTTACCTTAGCCACAAATTCAGCCTGCAAATTCTCCTTTGTATCAACATTATTAAGTCTTTTTTGCAAATATTCGATATGAGCATCTCTGCGCAATATCTCAAAGCGCGAGCGTATTTCATGAATCCGATTATGTATTGTCTCAAGTTTGGCCGCTTTATCAACAATATATTCCGGGGTAATAATTTTGCCGCAATCATGTAACCAAGAAGCAATATGCAAAGCATACCAGTCATTATCCGACATCTCAAAATTTTTTAACGGCCCTTCGGTTTCCTGCACGGCTGCAGTTGCCAACATTCTGGTAATAATCGGCACTTTTTGGCAATGCAAACCGGTATAAGGCGATTTAGCATCAATAGCCTTAGCCATTACATCAACAAAAGCTTCCAACAACTGGGTATAAGATTCACTTAATTGCTTACGTTCCAAAGCAACGGCAATCACCTGACACACAGCCATCATTTTTTCTTGATCATCTTGAGTAAAATTAATAATTTTACCTTTATCATCGGTAGCATTAATAAATTGAGCCACGCCTATAACGGTGTGTTTACTGCCAAATAACGGAAAAGCCAACAACGACAAGGTCGTATAATTATTATTTTCATCAAACTCTCGCAAAACATCGACATCAACATTAGGCTCGTTAAAAATATTTGACGAATTGATAATTTCTTGATTAACAGCACACAGCTCTGCCGGCCGTTTATTTTTTTTATCTTTAATTTCCGCCACAGAAACCGAAGGAAACATCAGCATATTAGCCGTACCCGATACAGAAGTAGCCAAACTGTTTATTTTGCTGTACACCAGATTAATATACTGCCCCGGAGTTACATGAAAGAAAAAATATCCGTCGGCATTGGAAATATTTGCAGCCACCTCCATTGCTTTAGCAATAATATCATCAACACTTTGCTCCCCGCCAGCCAACCCTTTTGCCAACGTTACAAAATTTTCCAAAAGCATCTCTGTTGAATTAGCCAAAGCCGTAACAACTCCGTTTTCTAAGCACTTACCAACTAATTAATTTTTGAAACCAAATATTTAATATCATCCGGACTCAATTCGTCATTATTCTGCGTAAAACTCAAAATACGCTCCACCACTTTATGCCCAAAGGACTTGCGGTTTGAGCGTCCGCAGTCAAACCTTATCTCTCTAATAACTTTAAGCGCACTAAATATCGCCGGAAACACCGACTTTGGAATAAACGCCTTACGCAACAAATTGCGCACCATAAAATCGGCTTGGCTGTTAAATAAAATTTTTCTAACCTCGGCAATCGGAGTGTCAGATAAATAAACCAGAGCATACTCAAAAAACTTCAAATCCCCCAAACAAATAGAACGCACCACCAAGCCCGAAGTCAACCTGTTTGCCTTATACAACTGATGAACCAATTCTTCAATCTGAGTGTCGGACGAGTATTCCTCCGAAATGCTTAAAGTAATTTTTTCCTTAACCTCATCAACCAAATTAGTAGCCAAATCTTTAGGCAAATTGTGATTAAGCATCAAATAAGTTTTCAAACGATACGACAATTTATCAACTATTTTTTCAATCACCGACACCGGCAATTCGGAACGATGAACCAGTTTTTGTTTTATCTCTTCATTTTCCGAGTATTTAGCAACGATCACATCAAAAGTATCCTCTTTTATCTCGGATTTTTCATTGGCAATAAGCTCTCCCACCACTTCATCGGAGCATCTTTCGGCAATATATTGTGATACCTCGGCCGATAATCCATCTCTTTTAGCAATGGCTTTTTGCTTGTTAATTCCTGGCATATTAAGGATTTTGATCATATCCTCATTGGTAAACGAATCATAATATTGCAAAAACGGCACCGCCACACTATCTTTATCATTAATAATGGCTGTCACCACATCTTTAGGCAAATCGGAGCAATGTTTAAGACATTCGGACAACACCTCACGAACTTTAATTTCGGTATCACGAACCATAATCCGAAATATATCCTCCACCAGCTTAACAGCCTGCGGACTAAAAGCTCCTTCCTGGTAATGAGCACTAATCTTTCTTGCCACAATCGACTTATTTTCAATTGTGGGACTCTTAGCCAGATTAAGTGCATCTTGCCTGTCCAAATTGCTCTTACTCATATCAAGGCTCCTTGTTAAAACTCTACCAGCCTATCATAATACTAGAATATAACAAAAAATATGCAATTACTAATTACATTTTTGTTACATATTTTTCAAAATATTTCAAATCATTACCGGAAATCATATTTACATCAAGGTTTGATTTATCAATTACCAACAGTTCATAATAGGCCATTGTATAATCAAAAATACCGGCATAATTCTTCAAACCCGAGCTACCATAGGTATAAGGAGCCAAAAACATTCCCGAAATATTATTGGTTCTTTCTCGTCTTTCTCTCCTAAAATTTCGCATGGTTGCAAACACCGGATGCGAGTTTATTTTCAAAGCAAACTCTTGCATTGCGGCATAAATATTCGGATATATCTTGATTCTGTAAGAATCATCTTCAGTTTCACCAACAGGCTTTAATCCTTCCTTTGTATGCCACACCAAGGTTTTATATAAAGAATTAGCTTCTCTTACAACTCTTGAGGTTCCCCAGTTTGTTTCTATCGCCGCCGCCGTTATCATTATAGACGGAGGCACCCTGTCAATTCTAATCAAAAGTTCAGATAAAATATAGCTATATCGTTCTTGTCCTTCAAGTCTAGTAAAGACATCATATTTCTTCGCCTTTTCTTCCACCAATGCTACATCTTGCTTGCTCAAACTGCCGTTTTGTTTAAATTTTGCATCAATTTCTGCCACTTCGTTCCGTTCGTCAAGCAAATCCTCATTAAGTTTTAGTGCTAGCGGCGCCAATATTTTGATAAACAAGGCATTACGTAATTTTTCATCTGTAATTTTATCATATCCTTCAGGAAAATTTTTCAAAAATATTGCCGGATATTTATAAGAAGGCAGCATCAAATACCCTTTTTCCCCTTCATAACCTGCCTTTTGATATAGTTCTTGCAATTTATCAACCGGAATATTCTCAAGCCAAATTTCCTCTGCCTTGGCTTCAAGCACAATCAGCGGCAACAACACAAGGGCAAGCCATAGCCTGTTAATCAGTCGTTTCCTCAATATTTCTCACCTCTCTCACTTCGGGAATATAGGTTTTCAAAATCCGTTCCACACCATCTTTCAGTGTCCGCAAGGCATAAGGGCACCCTTTGCAAGCCCCCTGCATTTCAACCCAAACCACACCATCTTCCACACTGACAAACTTAATATCGCCGCCGTCTTTTTTAACTGCCGGACGAATTCTTGCATTTAACAACGCCACAACCTTACCCGCAACATCTTCCTCTTTGTCTTCATCTTCTTTTGCGGCAACCTCTTCACCCAACGCCATATAGTCCATAATTTCAGCCATAATCAAAGGTTTCAAGCTATTCCACGAGGCCTCATTATCTTTGGTAACCGACACCATCTCTGCCGTAATAAATAGTGATTTAATCCCTCCCAAATCAAAAATTTTCTCAGCCAGCGGCGACTTACGTATGGACTTAGCATCAACAAACTCTGCCCGACCTTCTCTAAGCAACGCCTCCTGCGGGAAAAAATTAACCACATTAGCGTCTGGAGTTTCCTGAATTTCGATAATCATTTTACCTCCACTTCCGATTGTCTAAGTCTGACGATTATATTATCCAACCGGCTAATTGCTCTTGCGGCAAAATAATTAATCGCCAGCAAATGATTTGGCGCCCAAGACGAGTTTATTTTGGCATTTCGCACCACCGAAGGATTTAGATCCGAAGCCTCGTCCAAAGATCTAATCATTGTCGTCCATTGTTGATAAATGTCATATTTAACCAACACATCTTTAAAATCTATACCCAACGCCTTCAATATCTGGGCATAAGCATAAAACTTTCCCTGAGAGAAATAGAACACATCATCAGCCCCAAAATCAAATGTATTTTTCTGATTTTCTCTTATATATCCTTCTGTTTTAGCAATTTGTCTGGACATATCTCTTCTAATACCACGTAAAACTCCGAGCAAATTAGAAGCATCGCGAGCAATCACCACTTTTCCCAAAGCCATTTCATTATTAAAATTATTTAATTTTTTGCGACCTTTTTTATATTGCGTACCCGATGATGGAGCGGGCAAAAGCTTATTTTGCTTAGAAAACAACCACACATCTCCCGGATATTGCAACAACTCTGAAGCTTCCTTCATTTCAAGCTTTGCCGTATCCGAAACGGTTTGCAGTTTTAGTTTTTCAAGTCCTGCGGCGGCATTTCCCACTGCAGTCATCAAACCAAGCTGAAAATTTGGCATATTATCCAAAAAATAGCTAGGGAAAATAAAAGGCAAATTAGGCGTCCATATTTTATCATGCACTTCACGATTAACCAAATGGCTAATCATATCAATTGTTGCCAAATTTCCGTTATTGCTCTCAGGCTTATACCTAGACGAGGTGTCAATACTATTAATCAACCACCCTCCGATAGGATAATACAAAAAGACAACAACAAACAAAACCCCAAATATTATCTGCCACCAAGATGTTATCTTGTCTTTAATCACTGCCACAACGGATTTAACATATTCCAAAGCTTTTCTTACGCTTTTTTCCAAAAGCAGCTTTATTTTTTTATAATAGTCCAGCACCTTTTGCCTATCCATTAGCAACTCCTTTTCTATGCAAATGGCTGAGTATTTCGCTCACATCCAACAGTCCGCTGATTTTAGCGCACAAACCAAAAGCAATCAACCCCAATCCGCAAATACCACCAAACAATGCTAATTTCGGCCAAATTGACAAATGCAACCAATTACCGAAATAAGCATCCAATCCCCACGTTGCAAGCTCCAAAGCTAAGGCCATTACAATTGAGCATCCGCTTATTTTCATAAGTTTTATCATCAGTTCCTTAGACCACATCCAAAAGCCTCTTTTCTTCAATCCTCTGCAATATTGCCAAAGCGAAACAAAAGCGGCAATGGTTGTCGCTGAGGCAATCCCCACATGACCGAATGGAATCATAAGCATCACCGAAAACACCAAATTAGCCCCCAAAACCACAATACTGTATTTAACCGGAGTTCTGGTATCTCCTCTGGCAAAGAAATTCGGCGCCAAAGCCTTAACCAGGACATACGCCGGCAAGCCAACAGCATAAGCAACTACAGCCTTAGTAGTCATTACTGTTTCATTTATTCCGAATTTACCGTGCTGGAACAATATATTGATAATCGGCTCGGCCAAAATAATTAAAGCCACCGCCGCCGGAATTGATAACAAAGCTCCGTATTCCACAGCCTTTGACTGCACATTTTTGGCTTTTTCACTTTCACCGGTTTTAATATATTTCGACAATATTGGTAGCACAGCCACACCTATTGCAGCTCCCACCACACCAAGCGGCAGTTGTTGCAAACGGTTGGCATAATACAGCCACGATATCGCTCCTGTCCCAACCATTGACACCAAGATTGTATCCACCACCATATTTATTTGGTATACTCCGGCACCCAAAACCCCCGGAGCAATTCTTTTAAACAAAGTTTTAATTTCGGGGTCTTTAGCAATTGCCGCTATATTTGTTTTTGGGCTAATATAAACACCTTGCCGATGCAAAAAGAACATCAACCACAAAATTTCCAAAAACCCGGCCAAGGTTATACCAAAAGCGATTCCATGCGCTGCCGTCGGGCCAAAAGGCACAAAAGCAACAGCAGCCACCACCATCATCAAATTCAAAATAACCGGAGCCGCCGCCGGTGCGGCAAATTTATTAAGCGAATTGAGGATTCCCGATTGAAACGATACAATAGATATAAACAGCAAAAAAGGAAAAGTAATGCGTGAAAGCTCAGTTGCCAATTCTATTTTGCCCGCATCACCGGCAAACCCCGGCGCCAATACCGCCACCACCCAAGGCATCAAAAATTCCATAGCTAAAACAAACAACATCAGGACAAAAGCTAGCAACGATATAGCTTTTGAGGCAAACAAAATTGCACTTTTTTTGTCTTCAACCACCAATTTTTGCGACACCATCGGCACAAAAGCGGTTGTAAAAGCCCCCTCGGCAAACAACGAACGAAACAAGTTTGGCAACTTAAACGCCACAAAGAAAGCATCAGCCACCATACCGGCGCCCAAATAATTAGCCAGCACCATATCTCTGAAAAAGCCGGTGATTCGAGACAACAACGTAAAACCGCCGAATGTGGCAATAGACCTAAATAGATTCATTTTTATCCGTTTTTACTTCCAATATTAATCTGATGTTAAGGGATTATAGCGTATATTTCGCATAATAAAACAACAAAAACGCAGTTGTTACCGATTTTTTGCTCAGATTCCAGCCTTTTTGGGGTTGACAAAAAACAAAAGGGTGGAAATAATAGACAAAATTTTACAATTGCCGATTATTGGAGAAATATGATATGGCTTCAACTCAAGAAGATAAAAAAGAAAAATCCGACAAACCTCTTATCAAAGAGGCGGGCGGCATCCACGGCTGGCTTCTAAAAAAGGCCAAAACATTTATGTGGGATGCAGCCACCAACACCCTAACTCTGCCCAAAGGAGTTACCCTAACCAAAGAAGAGCGCGAAGCCTTGGAAGAAGTAATCGGCGAGATTAAGGAAGAAGCGGTTGAGGTTGCAAAGCGCCGTCAATTGCAAATGAACTTTATGCAAGAAAAGGGTGTTAAACTGAAGAAAAATATTGTCAAAGGCTATTCTTTGCTTGTTAGCGGCTCCTACCGCGAGCTAACCGGCATTTTGGCCAACAAGATTCATAACAATTTACAAAATATGTTGCAGGTCAACAACCGATTCCTAAGCGGTGTGTGGAAGGTAATTTCCGGCATACTCAACTCTCCTCAAGACAAAGAAAAGCCCAAAATAATTGCTCCCCGCGGGCGTGATGGCCGCTAAAAGATTAATCCCCTGCTTGTTTGACAAACAGGGGATTTTCATTTTTGCTGTTTTAATTGAATTATGCCGCCGTAATATCTTTCAGGATATATTGGCTTATTTTTTCGGCATAAAACGACGGATCGCTTACCGCCTCACCCTCGGCCACTTTGGCCTGATCAAGCAATATCTTGGCTATTTCTTCAACTTTTGCTTTGTTTTTATCATCCATTACCATATCTGCCAGTTTTATAATCAGCGGATGGTATGGGTTAAGCTCCAAAATACGAGTTGAGGCAAAAGCAGTTTGCTGTTGGTGGTTTCGCATCAAGCGCTCCAGGTGCAGGCTCATCTGCCCGCCCTCAACCGTCAAGCTCACCGGCGATGTGGTCAACTTTTCGGTTGGGGTTACCTTGCCCACTTCGGCAGACAAAAGCTTTTGCATAAATTCACAAAGCTTGCCCAAAGCCCCCTCATCGGCTTTTTTCTCTTCCCTTTTCCAGCTCATATCGGCATCGGCTTGTGAAATATGTTTGATTGCATATCCTTTATAATTCGGCAACACCTGCGGCCAAAACTCATCAATCGGATCGCAAAGCAGCAAGACCTCCCATCCTTTTTGCTTGAATGCTTCCAGTTGCGGATTATTGCGCATAATCTTGATATCATCGCCGGTGATATAATAAATACTTTTTTGTTCTTTGTCACATCGGCTGATATATTCATCAAGCGTGGTTAACTTGTTTTCATCATTGGTAGAATGGAAATAAGATATTGCGGCAATTTCTTCCCGATTCTTAAAATCTTCATAAATACCTTCTTTTAACACAATGCCGAAATTATTCCAAAACTTGATATAATCGTCATAATTTTTGGCTCTTTTCTGCAGCTCTTTTAACAATCGGCTGATAGTTCCTGCTTTAATTTTTTCAATCAAAGCCGAGTGTTGCAACATCTCGCGCGAGATATTAAGCGGCAAATCGGCGCTGTCGATAATTCCTTTGACAAAGCGCAGATAATTAGGCATCAGCTCTTCCAACTTATCCGAGATAAACACCTTGTTGATATAAAGTTTAAGCGAGTTCTTTTTATCCGGCTGAAACAAATCATACGGTGCGTTTGAGGGAATAAACAACAACCCGGTATATTCAATATTGCCCTCGGCCTTAAAATGCAGCGTCAGCCACGGATCATCAAAATTATGCGAGATATGATGATAAAATTCTTTATATTGATCTTCGGTAATCTCTGCCTTGTTGCGGGTCCACAACGCCGATCCGGTGTTGATGGTTTCTTCGCCTGCCTTGCCCAAATCCAAAACAATCGGATAGGCAATATGATCCGAGTAGGTACGCACAATCTGGCGCAAATAGATGGTATCAACATAATTTTTCTCGTCTTTTTTCAAAAAGAGTTTGATATCGGTACCGTTTGTGTCTTTTTTGGCCTCCACAATCTCAAAACCGTCAATTCCGTTTGAGCTCCATTTCCAAGCTTTGTCCTCTCCGGCTTTGCGGGTAATAATTTCGACCTTATCTGCCACCATAAAGGCCGAGTAAAAACCGACGCCGAACTGCCCGATAAGCTCACAAACCGAGCCGTTGTCAGAGGCGTTTTTAACAAATTCCGCCGTACCCGATTTGGCAATCGTGCCAAGATGGGCAATCAAATCTTCTTTGTTCATACCAATACCATTGTCGGATACGCTCAAGGTAAGCTCTTTTTCATCCGGCTTCAAAACAATCTTAAAAGCGCCCGATGCTTTAGCGATATCCGGATGGGTAAGCGCCAAATATTTCAACTTATCGCAAGCATCGGATGCATTGGATATAAGCTCGCGCAAGAATATTTGTTTTTCCGAATAGAGTGAGTTAATAACAATATCAAGCATTTTGCTGACATCGGCCTGAAAGGCTATTTTATCTGCCATTATTTATTTCTCCTAAAAAACTATCACCATTTACCTACTTAGTTAGTAATTTTTTTTGGTGCATGCAAGATTATACTTGATTTATTTTTCAAAAAGTATAAATTAATTTTGTTTTTTTGAATAACTATTGGAGTTAATTTAAAATGGTATCTGTTGTAAATGACGCTTGTGTAAAATGCAAATCTTGTGCAGAAGTATGCCCGGTTGACGCATTTCACGAGGCTGAAAATATGTTGGTTATTGATCCTGACACATGCATTGATTGCGGTGTTTGCATTTCTGAATGCCCGCAAGAAGCCATTACATCTGAAGACGAAGCAGATGAAAAATGGATTAAATATGCTCAGGATAATGCAAAAAATCTTCCCAATGCCAATGACTAAGATTTTTGCTTGAGTTTTGCAATAACTGACTCCTCTTTTACAACAAAAGAGGAGTTTTTTGAGTAAAAAAAGGGGAAATCACGATGATACAAAGAAGCGAAAATGTAACTTATTATGATGTCGTAGGTATCGGCAATGCCATTATTGATGTTTTGGCCAAGGTTGGCGATAGATTTTTAACCGAGCGCAACCTCCCCAAAAGCTGCATGACGCTTCTCAATGCCCAAGATGCCGGCAAGATCTATGCCGATATTGTGCCCGAGCGCGAAGTCCCCGGCGGCTCGGCGGCCAACACGGTGGCAGGGCTTGCCTCTCTTGGTGGTGCCCCGGCATTTATCGGCAAAGTCCATGATGATGAACTGGGCCAAGAGTTTACCCGCGATATCGGCGCCGCAGGGGTTGATTTTTTCACTCCCCCGCTAAACGAAGGACCGGTTACCGGCCGTTCTATTGTGTTGGTAACACCTGATGCCATGCGTTCAATGTTTACCTATCTTGGCGCCAACACTCATTTAAGCGCTGACGATATTGACGAAAATGTTATCAAAGCCAGCCGCATCACTTATCTCGAGGGTTATTTGCTTGACTATGAACACGGGCTTGAGATTTGCCAAAAAGCCGCCCAAATAGCTCATGATTACAATCGTCAGGTAGCTTTTTCTTTGTCGGACATCAGCTGTGTCAACGGCAAAGAAGACACAATTTTGCAGTTTATCAAAGACAATGTTGATATTTTGTTTGCCAATGATGCCGAATTGTGCGCCTTGTTTAAGGGCGAAGATTTTTACAAATGCCTCGACTTGATTAAGCCCGAGGTAGAAATTGCTGCCATCACCCGCGGGGAAAAAGGCTCTGTTATTGTCAACGGCCGCACCAAAACCTTTGTTGAGGCCGAAAAGGTTGACAACGTGGTTGACACCACCGGCGCCGGCGATTTGTTTGCCGCCGGATTTTTGTACGGTTTGACTCAAGGTCGCTCCCTTGGCACTTGTGCCATTATTGGCTCAATTGCCGCGGCCGAGGTTATCTCGCACTATGGCGCCAGACCTGAAGTTGCCTTGCGCGGTTTGGTCAGGAACAAATTGCTTTCCTATGGCAAAAGGGCTTAAAAAATTTTTGCTTAAGGTATTGAAATTTAATTTCAAAAGTGTATTGTGAAGCGAATTTATAAAAAACAAAAAAATAAATAAAATTGCAGGAATAAAAAAAATGAACATGAGAAATATTGCCATTATTGCTCACGTTGACCATGGCAAAACCACCATGGTTGATGGACTTTTAAAGCAAAGCGGCACCTTTAGAGAAAACCAGCAAGTTGCCACTTGCGTTATGGACAGCAACGAGCTTGAGCGCGAAAGAGGCATTACCATTTTATCCAAATGCACTTCCGTTAACTGGAAGGGTACTCATATCAACATTGTTGACACCCCCGGCCACGCTGATTTTGGCGGCGAGGTAGAGCGTATTTTATCCATGGTAGACGGCGTTGTCTTGTTAGTAGATTCTTCCGAAGGTCCCATGCCACAAACCAAGTTTGTACTCGGGAAAGCTCTAAAATTAGGCCTCTGCCCAATCGTGGTCATCAACAAAGCCGACAAACCCGATGCCCGTTGTGATGAGGTCTTAAACGAGGTTTTTGATTTGTTTGTAAGTTTGGACGCCAACGACAAGCAGCTTGATTTTCCTATTCTTTATGCCTCAGGGCGCAACGGCTGGGCGGTCAAAGAGTTGACAGACGAAAAGAAAGATTTGACCCCTTTATTTGAGATGATTTGCTCTTATGTACCAGAGCCCAACTGCCAACCTGATGCTCCTTTTTCTATGCTGGCAACCACTCTTGAGGCAGATAAATTTATTGGTCGTTTGCTAACCGGCAAAGTTCAGTCAGGCACTTTGCATGTTAACGATACGGTTAAGGTATTAAACGGCGACAGCAAAGAGATAGAAAGAGTACGCATCAGTAAAATTTTGGCCTACAGAGGTCTCAGCCGTGACAGTCTGCAAGAAGCTCATGCTGGCGATATTATTGCTGTTGCCGGTGTAGTCAAAGGCACCGTGGCAGATACCATTTGTGCTTTTGAGGTAAATGAGGCCATTCATGCTCAACCGATAGATCCGCCAACCTTGGCCATGACCTTTTCAATTAATGATTCGCCTCTATCCGGCCGCGAGGGCGATAAGGTTACCTCACGCATGATTTGGGACAGACTATGCAAAGAGGCCGAAGGCAACATTGCCTTAAGGATTTCACGCACCGATTCAACCGATTCTTTTGAGGTTGCCGGTCGTGGCGAGTTGCAACTTGGTGTTTTGATAGAGACCATGCGCCGCGAGGGCTTTGAGTTGTCGATTTCGCGTCCTCGGGTTTTGATGAAAAAAGATGCCAACGGCCAGCTCTTGGAGCCCATGGAAGAAGTTGTTGTCGATGTCGATGACGAATTTTCCGGTGCGGTTGTCGAAAAATTGGGCCGCCGCAGAGCCGAATTGGTCGAGATGATACCATCCCAAGCCGGCAACAAATGTCGCTTAATATTTAATGCTCCTTCACGCGGACTTATCGGCTATCATTCCGAATTTTTGACCGACACTCGCGGCACCGGAGTCATGAACCGCCTGTTCAAAGCCTATGAGCCTTATAAGGGCGAGATTGAAAGCCGCCGCACCGGTGTTCTGATATCATCCGAGACCGGCACGGCCATTGCCTATTCTCTGTGGAAATTGCAAGAGCGCGGCCCGATGTTTATTGATCCGGGTGTTCCGGTTTATACCGGCATGATTATTGGCGAGCATACCAAACCCAACGACTTGGAGGTTAACCCCTGCAAGGCCAAACAGCTAACCAACATCAGAGCCGCCGGCAAGGACGAGGCCATAGATTTAATTCCGCCGCGCAAAATGAGCCTTGAGCAAGGCCTGTCATATATCCAAGATGATGAATTGTTGGAGGTAACCCCCAAGACTTTGCGGCTGCGCAAACGCATTCTTGACCCGATAGCAAGACGCCGCGCCAAGCCTGATGTAATGTAAAAATCAAGGGGAGATGAGACATCTTCCCTTTTTTGTTACCTCAAAATAAACCTTAGACTTGTCACAAAGATATTCTGCAAATCACCAAAACAGTTTACAAAATATAAAAAATATTATAACCTTTTTCACAAATAACATATTACATACAAATTATAAATTTATACCGTTACATACAAGGTAAGCTCAAAGGAAGCGCCCAATACCTTTATCCAAAACTTGGGAAAAGATTATTATGGGAAGAGGTTTTTATCAAGATCCCGACGGAAACTATTATCAGACCGAAGGCGATGGAAAAGACGTAGCACCTGCGCCTGAACCTGAACCTGCACCTGCACCTGATCCGGATAAAAAAGATTAATTAGGTCGCCTTATTTTCAAAGGCTCCCCTCGCAAGTGATCTGTCCCCCATAAATTGGACAAATAAAAAAAGTCCCGAGGGATCAGTCAAGAGGAGGGATTAAGCAAATGACATCGGCGTTGAGCCGGTGTCATTTTGTTTAAGCTCCACTGACAACGTTCAT
>CALXUO010000002.1 GCA_944391695.1 uncultured Alphaproteobacteria bacterium | reverse complement strand
TTAGATATTACAAATCTTTCAGATAAAGATATTGAAATAGATTGGAATAAAACTCAATTTATTATCAATGGGCAAGCAGATGGAGGTTTTATGTTTGAAGGAGTTCGATACGTTGCTCGTGAAAATGTAAAAAATCCATCATTTGTACTAGCTAAAAGTTCATTTTCTAAGTTTATATATCCAAATTATTTGGTTTCATATTCTTTGCACAGTTGGTGGAATATGACAATTCCTGATGGTGAGACGGGTGTGCTTTTAACATTGAAAATTGGAAACCAAGAAGTTAGAGAAAAATTATTTATAACAAAAACAACAAAGATAGTTCCTAATTTATAAGTCCGTGGATTGCCCTATATCCCCTGCCACTCAAGATAAAGACGCTGAAAAGCGTCTTTTTTCTTTATATATCAAGCGCTTAATCGAGTCCGTGTGAGGTGTGCTAAATGAGGCTGTTTCCCGCAAGTTACACGGACTATCCCAGATGAAATCCTTTATTTTACAAGCGTTTAATGCGGTTTGAATCCTGTTGCTTTTCGGGATATTTCTTGACTATTTTTACTTATTGAACTATAATACTTCTAGTTTTCTCTCTCAGACCTCATCATCACTCTGATAAATTTTCTTTATTTTACATAACGCTTCTTTCTAAAATATTAAAGCCGACGCTAAGATTACTAAACAATATTTCACTTGCATAAAAACAAAATAACTGAGAAAATGTGTCCCATTAGTTTAATAAAAGGAGCATCAAATGAAAATAGAATTAAAACCTTTAAGCATTAACGATATTAATGATGATGTTTATCAAATGTTTCAAGATATACCCGCCGAAGAAAATGGTTCAAACAATACTGCACACGGATTATCACGAGAAGAATTTGCAAAATGGGTTAGAAAAGAAATCAATCATTCTGAGGGAAAAAATTTAAAACCGGGCTATGTCCCTGGGACCTTTTATATCTTATGGATTGACAATAAACCGGTCGGATGCGGCAAATTACGTCATTATCTCGTACCATCATTAGAGCGTGACGGTGGACATATAGGTATTCACCTATCACCCAAATATCGAGGGAAAGGATACGGCAATATATTGTTAAGAGAAATGCTAAAAGAAGCAAAAAAGATGGGAATATCCAAAGCATTAGTCTTTAACCATGATAACAATACTGCCGCATGGAAAATGAGTGAACACGCCGGAGGTGTTTTGGAAAGCATAACAGATATTCCTGAAAAAGGTATAAAACTGCGCAAGTACTGGATTGATTTATCCCGCACTCGTTAAATATTTATCCGAAGCTGTCAAATGGGGAAAAACTAAGAATAACCGCTCAAAGATTCGAATTTTTAGAAGCGTTAAAAAATGATACCATTTTTCACTTGGCGTAGCTACAGATGTTGGAAAAAATCTCTTGACTTCTTTTCTTAGCAAAACCATAGGAATTGGTTAGTATTTCTTTTTTATTATATAGAAATAGTCCGTGGATTGCACTATGTGCCCTGCCAATAAAAAAGGTCACCGCCCAAGGTGGCCTTTTTTATTGGCGATAGAGACAGTTAGGTTCGAACTTTTGATGAAAGTGAGTTCGACAAGGAGCGAGAGCGAGACGAAAGTATCGCGGTCAGCTTTAGCTGGCGAGCGCAGTGAACGACCGAAGGGAGTAATCTTGACTTCCCCGGCTCATGAAAAAAAACCGTCCATTGGGGGCGGTTTTTTTATAGGGTTTAGTTGTTCATATAGGCAAGCGCAAGGCAGATTAGCAGAAATAAAGCGGAGTATAGTAGAGCAGAATTTTTTTCATTAAAACCTCTTTCTGGCAAAGGCGATAATTAGTGAGGCAATTGCCAAATAAATTGTTGTGTATGGATAAAATATAATATTCATAATGTATTCTACTGTAGTATCAGAGTAATCTATAATATACCCGCTTCCAATTAACATAATGATACCAATAAACATGAAGTATGGTATCCAACCTATAGCACATAAGTAATATGAGGTTTGGGGGTGGTTTGATATAAAATTTGATAAAAACTTTGGCGTTTTGTTAAAACACAGCATAAATATACCAATAATAAATAATAAAAAGAGGATATCGGTAGTGTTTTCAACCCCTAAAAAGGAAAGAGGAGTTTCTAAAACACCATATATTCCGCCTAATACTAAAGCTTCTTTTGACCATAATTTCATTGTTTGTACTCCTGTTCCAAATTGAGGTAAGTTAGTTTATAATAATATTTATTTCTTTATTTTTTCTTATGATTGCGACAACTTTCATTGTAAGCATTAATACCATGCGCAATGTGAGCTCCAATCTGAGGTGAAATATTAATAGCTTTTATTCCATAACCGATATAAGGTGCTTGGTTAGCTATTTTTGACTGTAGAACATAATCTAACATTTTATTTCCGGTTGTTAATGTTTTAGGGACGGCAGCATCTTTTCTGATTTTAATGAAGTTTGAAGCAATTCCCTTAGCAGAGCAATCGTTGTTATAACGAGGTGATGCTTTGGTTGAGGTTGATAATTTTTTAGGCATTTAAATTTCTTTTTTCTAATAGTTAAACATAATGATAGCGCTATCAATGATTATATAGGTAAAAAGTTTTATTAAAATCAAGAGTTGTTTAAAATGTTTTTTTATATTTTTGTTTGTAATGATGGGTTCGTATATTATTCAATAAGTCCTGCTCATGAAAAAAAGTCACCGCTCAAGGTGGCCTTTTTTATTGGCGGGATTTTGAGCGATGAAAATAAAAGAAAACCCTTGAAACAAAAAGTTTCAAGGGGAAGAATTTATGAATTCAGAGCTACCAGCTGAACATAACATTCTTTTTTGCATCGTGCTTCTTTGCGGGTGCTTTTGTGGATTACTACTTACACCCAAAGTTTGATGATACTGCCAAAATAACTTTTTCAGAGTGTGAGTTTGAAATAAACTCTGACGGATTGTTAAACCGGTGCGGCATTATCAAACTAACGAAAAAACAAGATGTTTATGTTGTTTATATATATATCTAAATAACTATTTTATGCCGCTTTTGATAATGCCATATTGCCAAAATGTCAAGACCTAAATGATAGGCGGAGTATTCAACACTGTTCGACTAATATAAAAATCCGCCTGCCAACAGGCGGATTGGGGAGAATAGTGTCAAAACAGAGAGGCGTTATTTGCGCTCGTATAAGCCCGTAATCGTTGCTTGGGCCAGCGAATGGGATTTTACAAGCTTTTCAACCTCAAGCGGCGGGGTTTGAGAAGAAATGTTTAGCTGGGAAACATCAAGAGCATAAACCGTAAAGTTATAGTGATGAATGCCATGGCCCGGCGGAGGACAAGGACCGCCATAGACGGTTTGGTTGAAATCGGTAGTGGTTTCAAGAGCGCCTTTTATTTTGCCGCCGGCTGAGATTTGATTGATGGATGAGGGTATATTGACAACCAACCAATGATACCACCCATGAGGGCGAGGCGCATCGGGATCGTGGCAAATAATGGCAAAGCTTTGGGTGCCTTGCGGGGCGTTTGACCAGGAAAGTTGTGGTGAAATGTTGTCACCAAGGCATCCGTTGGCGTTGTAAACGTGGGCTTTGTTTAATAGTTGATGGGGAATGATGTTTTGGCTTGTAACTTGAAATGTGTCGGCAGAAAAGGCTTTGAGACCGCCAAAAATACAAATTGCCGCAATCAAAAAACAACAGCCGATTATTACGAATTTAGACATTTTTGACCTCCTTTGGGATTGGTATAATCGTATTATGTAATTATTAACACTAAACTAATAAAGTGAAGGTGTTTATGTGGATATTGTTAGGATTTGAGGTAATAAATATAAATAAAAGGAGGCTTTGAGCCTCCTTTTAGCGTAGTAGATAGCTTATGGCATCTGCTTCATTGCCAAGTCCCTGTTCTACATAGAAACTGCAAGCAACGCTTGCCAGATAGGGAAAGTAAAAGGTTTGTAAATCTTTTATTTCTTTTCCTTTTTCCGAAAATAGTTTCTTGTTTTTTAGCCTGAACCATAAGCCCTTGGCTTGAAGTTGCTTGAGATGATTCTTTTCTTCCTCAAGTTTTTTTAGCCTATTGAGAAAATCGTTTCTCAGATTGGGGGCGGCACATACCTCAGAAATAATGAGCTTTCGGTTGTTTCTTTCAAGCTTTTCCCATAAATCAAAGTCTATGTAATCTGAGGCAGGATAAGTAATTGTCTGCAAAGACGCCGTGGTTTCACTTATTTTATGCAGCTCTTTGCTCAACCATTGCCCCATGTGATGCTCCCAATTTTTTGGGGGAGTTTTTAATAACTCGGTGTATTGGGCCAAGTTATTGATGTCATAATACATCTTTTCCATAAATAAATATTTTTAATAGTAAGACAACATAATTCAATTGTATTTATGACTATAGATGTATTTCATAAAAAGTAAATGATTTTTTATGCCGGACCAATAATTCCTTTGTTAGAGGTTATAAGGATTATTTGGGCAAAGAAGCAATATATTTGTTGACATATCAAAAAAATTTTAATATGTTTGCCGCAACGGCCGAGGCATTTTTTGGAAATATCTCGCGGTAGAGTGTGAGGTTTGCAGGTGTTTCTCGGTATAATTTGAAACAATTTGTTTTGTTAGGGTATAACTTATGGCAAAAGTCAGTCCGTTGCAGTTTTTTAGGCAGGTTAAGCAAGAAGTTAAGAAAGTTACCTGGCCGACAAAAAAAGAAGTTCATCAGAGTTTGGTTATGGTGATTGTTATTGTTGCCATTGCTGCAACTTTCTTTTTTGTGGTTGATCAGGTTTTGGGCTGGATTGTAAGAACAGTATTTTCACTTGGAGTATAAAATAAGATGAATGCTCGTTGGTATGTTGTAAATGTTCACTCGGGTTGCGAGAAAAAAGTTGCGCAAACAATTAAGGAACAGACCGTTATCAAAAAAATGGAAGATTACATCTTTGATGTTTTGATTCCGACAGAAGAAGTGGTTGAGGTTAAGAAAGGCGCAAAAGTTGCTAGTGAACGCAAGTTCTTTCCGGGATATATCTTGGTTAAGATGGTGATGACCGATGATGCTTGGCATTTGATTAAAAATAACCCCAATGTCAGCGGATTTTTGGGATCGCGCAATAAGCCTTATCCGATTACTGAGGCTGAGGTTGAGCGGATTATGACCCAGATGAAAGAAGGGGTTGAGCGTCCGCGCGAAGTGGTTAATTTTGAAATCGGTGAGCAGGTTAGAGTTTGTGATGGGCCGTTTGCCTCATTTGTCGGCTTGATTGAGGGAGTTGATGTTGAGCGTGCCAGAGTTAAGGTTTCGGTTTCGATCTTTGGTCGAGCTACCCCGGTTGAGCTTGAGTATTCTCAGGTTGAAAAAATATAAGATTTGAAAAATGCCGTTTGAATAACGGCATTTTTTGTTAAAAAAAGGATAAAGATTGATGTTTAGGGCTTTTTTGGATGAATTTAAAAAATTTGCCATGCGCGGCAATGTTATTGATATGGCGGTTGGTATTATTATCGGGGCGGCGTTCGGCAAGATTGTTGACTCGCTGGTTAAAGACGTGATTATGCCGCCAATCGGTTTGTTGTTGGGCAAGGTTGATTTTTCGAATTTGTATTTGGTGCTTAAATCAGGCAGCGGCGAGATGCCATATAATTCGTTGGCGGCGGCGCAGGCCGCAGGGGCGGTTACGCTTAATTATGGTTTGTTTATTAATGCGGTTATCAGTTTTACGATTGTGGCGTTTGCGGTGTTTATTTTGATTAAAGGAATTAACAATTTGCAAGCCAAAATGGAGAAAAAAGAGGCCAAAGAGGCTTTGAAAACCGCGCTCAAAACCAAAACCTGTCCTTATTGCTGCTCGGAAATTCCGCTGGGGGCGGTCAGGTGTCCAAACTGTACCAGTAATTTGGAAAAATAGGTAGAGTATATTTTAATATATTTACTAAAATCCTTGCCTAAAAGCAGGCAAGGATTTTAGATTGATGATATTTATAATTAAATTAAAAAGAATTTTAGAAACTAATAAAAGAACCGTCGGCAACTTCTTTTATCTCGGCATCGCTAAGACCAAGTGATTTGGCTATGGCAAACGAAAAGGAAAATGCTTTGCCCATGCCTTTGGCCGTGATGATGTTGCCGTCAATCTCTACATCGGCTCCGGTATACTTAAAATCAGGTGAAAGCGAGAGTTGCTCGGTTCCGGGGTAGCCGGTGATGCGCTTGTCTTTAGCTATGCCGCAATCACGCAAAACAACCGGTGCGGCACAGATGGCCGCACAAATTTTGTTGGCAGAATAGGCTTGATTGATGAAGCGCGACACATCTTCTGAATTGCGAAGATTGGTAGCTCCGGGTAGCCCGCCGGGAAGAATAACGGCGTCAAAGTCGCTTGAAGATATGTCTTTGAGCAAAACTTCGGTCGAGATGCTGAAACCATGAGAGCCTTTGATTTTGTGGGTTTCAAGTCCGGCTAAGACTACGTCAACGCCGAGACGATGCAAAACATCGGCCGGGGTTAGGGCCTCGACCTCTTCGAATCCGTCAGCCAGTAAAATACATACTTTTTTGTTGTTCATGTGGTTTCTCCTTAAAAAATATTTTTTAAGATTGTTTGTTTTCGTCTTTGTTATCGTGTTCTTTGTAGCGATATAAGTTAGATAAAAATTGTCGTTCAATGCTTTTGTAACGCTTGGAAAGCCATGTCGATTTGTATAATACGACAATGACCAATCCCATGAGAGCATAAGTTTCATAAAAATCTTTGGTGAATAAATGATTTATTACTACCATAATAAAAATAATAATTATTGCCATGCGCAAAACCGTGCATAATATAAGCGGAAGACGATTGGTGGTGCGTTTGTGCCATAAGGTTAGGTAAATGCGCGCCAAGTCGCTGTTGACGGTTAGCAGACCTTGCAAAAACGGCGACATCGCAGCCAAGGTGATGAGCATTGCACTGAATGCAGCAATGCGGTCGGGCAGATGTTTTAGCAAAAACGGTTGCACAAGGTAAAAAGATATGTTGATAATAGCAATTAAAATTACTGAGGCTATACATAGTTTGAAAAAATATTTTTTAAATAGCTGTTTCCATAATTCTTGCTCGGCGTTGGTGTCTGATTTGGAGGTGGTGTGGGTGTTTAGGTAGTCTTTCCAACGTTGCGGCAAATTGCGATATATGAGATTGTAGAATGGTTTGGCCGATTTTATTATTAAAGGGGTGGTGAAGGTGGTTACAACAGAGACGGCAACAATGGTGGGGTATACTTGAGGCCCTAAAACACCAATCGAAACACCCGATGCTGCAATAATAAAGGCAAATTCACCAACTTGGGCCAAGGAAAATCCACTTAAAATGGATGTCTCCAGCCGGTTGCCGGAAAGCAGAAATCCAAAGGTGGATAAGATAATTTTGCCAAGCATAACCACCAGAGTGATGACGATAATCGGCACGATGTATTCAATAAACATATAGGCGTCTACCAACATACCAACCGAGATAAAAAATACTGCGCCGAATAAGTCTTTTACCGGTTTGATGATGGTTTCAATCCGCTCGGCTTCGTCGGTTTCGGCCAAAATAGAGCCCATGATAAAAGCTCCCAATGCTGATGAAAAACCAAAAGATGTTGCAATCCAGACCATGCCTAAGCACAAGGCCATTGAAACCAAAAGTAAAAGCTCATCATTTAAGAGATGAATTACTCTTTTTAGGAATGTCGGTACCAAATAAACTCCAGTGATAAACCACAAAACCAAGAAAAAGACCAATTTGGAAGAGCTGAAAAGTAAATCCAGACCATTGAACGTTTTGCCGACAGAAATGGTTGGCAGTAATACCAAAAGCAAAATACCAACTACATCTTCTACCACCAAAACACCAAAAACCAAGTCGGTAAAACGCTGGCTTTTTAGCTCAAGCTCTTCAAAAGCTTTGATGATAATGGTGGTTGAGGACATTGATATCATGCCGCCTAAAAATAAACTTTCGGTGGTTGACCACCCCATAGAGAGCCCTACGTGATAGCCAATCAGCAACATAAATAAAATGTTGCCGCTGGCAGTAATTATGGCTGATTTGCCGACGTTGACTATTTTTTTGAAGCTAAACTCCAAACCAAGGCTGAATAATAAAAAGATTACACCAATATCAGCCCAGATTTGGATGTTGGTTTTGTCAAGTGCGGTGGGAAATAAAGCAAAATGCGGACTGACTAAAATGCCTGCCAAAATATAGCCTAAAACAACTGGTTGTTTTAGACGTTTGAACAATACCGTAATAATACCGGCACATATCATGATAAGTGCCAAGTCGGAAATAAGCGTAGGCAGATGATTCATCCTTTTAACCTTATTTGTAAACAATTAATCGCTGAGATTATAAAAGCTAAATCTTAAACAAATATTTAAATTATATAGTTTAGTTTATTAAAAAATGGAGAGGCATATGGATAATAACAATATAAAAAGATGGATTGAACAAAATGCCGATGCAAAAACGGCTTCGTTTGCCGCATCTTTGGTGCCGGGGCTCAAACATAAAATGTATGGCATAAAATTGCCGATTTTGAGCAAAAAAGCCAAAGAGTTGGTTAATAATATTGATGACTTGGAAATGACCTCTTGTGAGGAAATTTTGCTTAAGGTTTATGCTATTGGATACATTAAAGATGTAGATGCGCAAATAGTCAAAGTGCTGGAATTTGTGCCCGAGATTGATAACTGGATGGTGTGCGACAGTTTTTGTTCGGCTTTGAAAAATGCTAAAAAATATCAGCAAAAGTATTGGTTGATTATTAAAGATAAGGCTAAAAGCAAATTAGATTATGAGCAGAGATTTGCTTTTGTGATGATGTTGAAGTTTTTTTGTAATGAAAACTATATTGATCAAGTTTTGGACATATTGATTAAAGCAAAGCCAAAAATTTGGGATACCAAACAGGGGCTTGCTTGGGCAATGGCTGAATGTTTTATCAGATTTAGAGAAAAAACAGAACCTTGTCTATCTGAACTTTCACCAGAGATTTATAAGCTTACCAAACGTAAAATATTGGATTCAAAGCGTGTTGACGCTCAAGTTAAACAAGCTCTCAAAAACGAAAATCGCGTTGATTGTGCTTGATGAGTTCCAGCCGTTCTTTGCAGATGCGGCGGACTTTTTCATTGGGAATTTGTTCAACTTCTTTGGCTATAAGTTCGGCACCGATCTTTTTGGTCTCGGCAGAGGCGTAATCCTCCAGATATTCCTGCAGTGTCATCAGGGCATTGGGCAGGCAGCAGTTGTGAATCTGCATATTCTTGCACAAGGCCATGAAACGGTCGCCGGTGCGTCCCTCGCGGTAACAGGCCGTACAGAAACTCGGCGTGTAGCCAAGCTGCATCAGCCAGCGGACAACTTCGTCCAGCGAGCGGGTATCGGATATATCAAACTGCGCCGAATTTTCGGCTGCCGGTTCCGGCTCGGCATAACCGCCGACGGAAGTGCGGCTGCCGCCGGAAATCTGCGAAATACCCAAATGCAATACCCGTTCGCGGGATTTCTGGCTTTCGCGGGTGGAAACAATCATACCGGTATAGGGAACAGCAATACGGATACAGGCGACCAGTTTGGCAAAAATATCGTCATCAATGGCATTGGAAAAAGCGCCCGGATCAATATCATCGGCCGGACAAATGCGCGGGACGCTTATGGTGTGCGGGCCGACTCCGAAAACGGCTTCAAGATGTTCGGCGTGTATCAGCAGACCGGCAAATTCGTAGCGGTAGGTAGACAGACCGTACAAGACGCCCAGTCCGACATCGTCAATACCGCCCTGCATGGCTCTGTCCATGGCCTCGGTATGGTAGGCATAGTTATGTTTGGGGCCGGTCGGGTGAAGCTGCTCATAGTTTTCTTTATTATAGGTTTCCTGGAACAAAATGTAGGTGCCGATGCCGGCTTCGTGCAGTTTACGGTAGTTTTCGACCGTGGTGGCGGCAATGTTGACGTTAACACGGCGGATGGCGCCGTTTTTGTGTTTGATGCCGTAGATGGTTTTGATGGATTCCAAGATGTATTCAATCGGGTTGTTGACGGGGTCTTCGCCGGCTTCGATAGCCAGACGTTTGTGCCCCATATCCTGCAGGGCAATGACTTCGCGGGCAATTTCTTCCTGCGTCATTTTTTTGCGGGCAATGTGTTTGTTTTTGGCATGATAGGGACAATAAACACAGCCGTTTACGCAATAGTTTGATAAGTACAGCGGCGCAAATAGGACAATGCGGTTGCCGTAGAAATCATCTTTAATTTGTTCGGCCAGAGCAAAAATTTCGGCGTTTTTTTCGGGAATGTCGCAATCAAGCAGTACGGCGGCGTCGCGATGGGACAAACCCTTGCGCAGCTTGGCTTTGGTTAAAATTTCATCAATCAGTGCCGCGTTGTGTTTGTTTTGGGCGGCGTATTCCAGGGTAGCAAGAATTTCTTCGTGGTTGATAAATTCTTCGGCTTTGTCTGACTTCGGGTTATACATTGTCATCTTTTCCTTTCATGCAATCTGTTAATATATTCCCAAATCGGTGAATGTGATAATAAAATTTTGTCCGTGTGCATAAATATTGTTGTCAAGACGGTGGAAATATTATATAAGCAGGCATAAGAACAGGAGACAAAATGGCAAAGGAACTTTTGGCACCGGCCGGTGATATTGAGGCCGGATATGCGGCTCTTTATTACGGAGCAGATGCGGTTTATCTCGGGCTGAAGCAGTTTTCGGCGCGGGCGACGGCACAAAATTTTGACGAAGCGGAACTGAATGAGTTTGTCGGATTTGCACATCATCTGGGCCGTAAAGTCTTTGTAACGGTTAATACGGTTTTGCAGCAGAATGAGATGAATGATTTGCTGCACACGCTTGACATCTGCAGCCGCTGCCGGGTAGATGCGCTGATTATTCAGGATCTCGGCGTAGCGCGGGTGGTCAAAAAATATTATCCCGAGCTGGAGATGCATGCCAGCACGCAGATGGCAGTACACAACAAGGCCGGAGCACTGGCTTTGAAGGCGTTCGGGTTTTCGCGCGTGGTGGTGGCGCGCGAACTTACGCTGGCCGAAATTAAAGATATTGCGACAATTCCTGATTTGGAGCTGGAGGTTTTTGTTCACGGAGCCTTATGTTATTCTTACAGCGGTATCTGCCAGTTTTCGTCCATGATGTACGGTCGGAGTGCCAATCGCGGTAAATGTTTGTATCCCTGCAGGGCGGCGTTTGAACGCGGCGGGCGGACGGAGCATTGTTTTTCGATGAAGGATCTGGCATTGGAAGAAGATGTGACGAAACTGCCCGTTTATTCACTCAAAATTGAAGGACGCAAAAAAAATGCGTTGTATGTGGCGGCGGTGACGGATTATTATCGCACAATTCTTGACGGAAACGGTGCTCAGCCGCAAAAAGCGCAAAATATCAAGCAGATTTTTTCACGGCCGTGGTGCAAGTTTCATTTTAGAGGACGCAACAAAGAGGTTACCGACACAAAGTTTGTCGGACATCGCGGGTTGCAAATCGG
>CALXUO010000001.1 GCA_944391695.1 uncultured Alphaproteobacteria bacterium | reverse complement strand
GGCATTTAAATCAAGGGGCTAATTTTTATTTTTTTAACAAATTTATAATAACGATGTCAGAAGGAGCAAACAAGCGCATCTGAGGCCCCCATGTCCCAGCACCGCGAGACACGATTAGTTTGGTATTATTAAGCGTATATTCTCCGGCCAAATATTGATTAGCCTGCTTAACCAACAAATGGAACGGAAATATCTGCCCACCATGAGTATGCCCAGCCAACACCATATCAACAAGGCCATCACTTAAACTGTCAACAATGATGGGAGTATGTGACAGCAAAATCTTATAATCTTCTTTTTTAGATTGATTCAGCGTTCTCCATAAATTAACTCGTTCATACATGGTAGTCAAATCAGGAATACCGGCAATAAAAACTCTATTTTTGCCAATATGAACACCGCCGTTAAATAAAAATTTCAAACCATGATTATCAAGCTCACGCTTAGAGGCATAAATATCATTATAGAATTCGTGATTTCCCATAATAGAGTAGACGCCAAACGGAGCGCTCAATTCTTTCAAAGCCGACAGATGTTCTTCAATCAACACAACATTGTCGTCAATAGTATCTCCGGTAAGAACAATGACGTCAGGATTAAGCATATTAACCTGGTTTACTATTTGCCGGATTCTATTTACCGAGGTTGCTCTGGTAATGTGCAAATCACTAATTTGAGCAATTCTTAAATTATCATTTATTTTGTCAGAATAAATAAATACTTCTTTGACTTTAGGCATTTTATAACCTTGATGGAAAGCGTATCCGCTCACCAAAATACTGACAATAACAACAATCATATTGGCCTTATCCAGCAAAGAAATATTTTTTGGGTGAATATGCCATCCATCAAGCTTAAACAACTTGGCTACGCCATATATTGCATACCAAACAACGTCACGCAACATCATAAAGATAAATAAAATAAAGACAAAGCCCATCAAACCATAGAGCAAATTAGATAATATGCCGAATACAGCATCATTATTAATATTAAGCATTCCTAAGAAGTGCATGATTGAAGCGGCAAACCATCCCAAAACAATCATTACTGAGATTAAAATTTTATAGACAAGTCTCATACTGCTGTATCCCACCAAAGTCTTGATGGTAATAGCCGAACAGGCAATAGCAATTATTAATGCGGCCAAAAAGAAAAACACGTTGCTTACTCCACTTTATTGGTTAACAGACACCTCATCGGTTGTTTTTTTGGTTCTGTATTTTCTAGTCTGAGGTTTATCATCAGCCACTTCAATCACCGTAAAAGATTTCTTTTGCGCTTTGGGTTTAGTTTCAATTAAAGAATTTTCTTGATGAAATTCTTGTTTTTGATCTCCTTCCGAAGAAGCCAAACCATTCTCCTGATTATCAGGCAACGGTTCAGAGGCTTCTTTCACATCCTCGGCAGTCTTGCTGTTTTCATTTTCTTTGTTGCCGAAACGAACATTTTTGCGTTCATTAATTTCGGTTATAATTTTACGATAATGCTCGGCATATTGACGAAACACTTCAGCCTCGACATAATCACCGTTACTGTGGGCTTCTTTAGCTAGTTCATTATATTTTTTTATCAGATCCAAAGCTGTGCCGCAGCATTTTCCGGCCGGAGAAATACTGTCAAATTTATAATTAATCGAATATACCTGATTGTTATAATTATTATTGTTGTTGCGATATTTAATTTTTTTCATAAAACATTTACCATAAAAAACTCGTGCATCACCAAGATGCCAATTAACAAAATAAAAAATTGAGAGAATTTAAAAGCGCAACCATATCAAAACACCACGCTTTTCACATATGTCATAATAATCAAACTTTTTCTAAATGCAATCTATTTTTTAAAAATTATACAACGCTTGATATCATTCAAATCCCTAAGTGTCTCTTGGTAAGACAAACCGTTTACCTCTCCGATTTCCTTTACTCTTTCTGCCTCTCCTTCACCCACCTCAAACAAAAGTATGCCACCTTTTTTCAAAATCTTATTTGCTAAGAGGCAAATTCGTCTGTAATCACGTAGGCCGTCTTTTCCTCCGTCCAAAGCCGTCAACGGGTCAAAATTTTTTACCTCCAACTCCAAAGTATTAATTTCACCACTTGGAATATATGGCGGATTACTTATTATAATATCAAAATCCTGTCCGATTTTTTCTAATATATTATCATCAAACCAACTTGCTTGAAGCAAATTTATTCGCTCTTTAACGTCAAGTAATCTGGCATTGTTCCCAGCTATCTGCAAAGCTTTTGATGATATATCAATTCCAACACCGATTGTATTTTTAGTATCAGCCAGCAAAGACAAAATAATGCATCCTGATCCCACCCCAAACTCCAGTATTGAGTTAAAGTTATTTTCTCTTATCATATTTATTGCTTTTTCTACCATAATTTCGGTATCTGCTCTTGGGGATAAAACATCCTTGCTGACCTCAAACTCATATTTATAAAATCCTTTGCGGCCGACAATTTTATCAACCGGATAGTGTTCGGCTCGCAAAGCAACAAGGCGGTCAAATTCTTTTATTTGCGCATCACTCAAAGGTAGTTTGTAAAGATAAAGTTCATCAGTAGTTTTTTTTAGCACAAACGCCAACAAAATTTTTAGTTCCAATCTGGAAGAAGAAACTCCTTTTTCCCTCAAGAAAGCAAGCTTTTCATTTATGAGCTGTCTGATATCCAACTAACGTATCCCAAATCAGATTTTTATTAAACAAAAAAGCATCTCCAAAACAGATGCTGTAATATTTACCTTAGGCCAAATTCTCATTAGCAGAGTAATAATTATGCCGCACCAAAAAATTTTCTGTTCCGTTGCTCTCGTCATTACCGCGAATTTTATTAATCCGCGCCTGCATCCGCTTTATAAACGAAGCATTATCAATACCAAGCTCAGCCTTATCCTTGTCTGATAAAGGGGTGTCAAATCTGCTGTGTGGTACTTTCTTAGGCATTGCATTTCTCCGTTTCTTGATGGTGTTATATCATATCATTTTTTTACGGCAATGGCAAGCAAAACCAAATTTTGCAGTTTTTTAAAAGCCGCTTCCTCTATTTGACGAACTCTCTCTCTGCTAATACCGAACTTTTCGCCGACTTCGCTAAGTGTCATCGGCTCTTCTTTCAAGAGTCTGTTTTTAATAATAAATTGTTCTCGCTCATTAAGCTTAGCCAAGCATTGTTGCAATATTGCATTTTTATAGGCGGCCTCTTGCTTTTTGGCGATTTTTTCCTCAACATTCTGGCTTTTATCAACAATCAAATCAATACGCTCATCATCATCTTCGTCAGAAACGGCAACATTCAAAGACTTGTCTCCGCCAAGCCGCATATTCATTTCTTTGACATCATCTTCGTTAACCACCAGCTCATTAGCAATAGCCTTAACTTCCTGCGGTGCCAACCCTTTGTTTTCTTCCAAGCCCAAACGCGATTTTATACGTTTAAGGTTATAAAACAGCTTTTTCTGAGCCGCGCTGGTGCCGATTTTAACCAACGACCAAGAGCGTAAGATATAATCATTAATTGCCGCCTTAATCCACCAAATAGCATAAGTTGCCAAACGCACTTTTTTAGATAGGTCAAATTTTTTGACCGCCTGCATCAAACCGATGTTTGCTTCTGAGATAATATCGGCAAGTGGCAAGCCGTATTTGCGATAAGTCAAAGCAATTTTAGCGGCCAATCTTAAATGCGACGTAACCAAAATCTGAGCCGCTTGCATATCTCCCTTTTGTTGCAAGTCGTTAACCAATTTTTTTTCCTCATCTTCACTCAGAACCGGAAAAGTTTTTATCTTCTCCATATATGCCGCCAGCGAATTATCATTAATTACCGCAGGCAGATTAGTTTTTCTGACAACAAGATTGTGGTTATCGCTCATAAATTTATTGCTCTCCTTAAACATCAACCTAAATATATATAGGTATTTTTTCAGCCAAAATCAATTTAGCAAACAATTATACTAGCGCAAAATTTTACAATTTGCAATATCTAATCGCCATAAATAAAACTCGGGTTAGCATTATCAGCAATATTAATCACATCAACCCTGACCTCATCCTTATCATCATACATCACCAGATAAAGCTTTGCTCTAAGTTCGGTGCTTTCGGTCTGGCAAACTTTAATATTGGCATCATCCAAATGATTATTAATCTTAAGCTCAACAATCCTGCCGGCAACTTTGCGATTATTGTCAGGATTAATGTCTTTAAGCTCAAGTTCGGCAAAATTATCAATATTTTTCAAAATGAGCTGATTTTTTCTTTTTTTGTAAATACTTTGTTGCTCATCTTTGATATATGGCTTTACGGCTTCTCGCGCCAGCGCGGCAAGTTTGGAATCATTACATTCGGGTTTGGGGTTGATTTTTGTTTCCTTAGATATTTGCGTTGCCTCAATAACCTTAACCAAGCTTTTATCCGGATATCCGAAAGCGTTAACTTCTTCTTGTGCTTCTTGGGCGGCAGCCGCAACTGGAAACCAAAGTAAGGTCAACGCTATCAAATATTTTTTCATGATTTTTTATCCTTAGAAACTGATTGATTTTGGTGTCCTTGGGAACGGAATAACATCTCTGATGTTGCCAATACCGGTAATAAGCATCATCATGCGCTCAAATCCCAAGCCAAAACCGGCATGCGGCACCGAGCCAAATCTGCGTGAATCCAAATACCACTCATAATCAGCCTCGGTCATACCCATATCTTCGATTTTCTTAATTAGTACGTCCAATCTTTCTTCACGTTGCGACCCGCCGATAAGCTCGCCGATCCCCGGCACCAACACATCCATTGCCGCAACCGTGCGGTTATCATCATTCATGCGCATATAAAATGCTTTGATCTCCTTGGGATAATCGCGCACAATCACCGGCCGTTTAAAATGAACTTCGGCCAAATAGCGTTCATGCTCGGTTTGCATATCAATACCAAACTCCGGTTTATATTCAAACTCATGACCCGATGTTTTCATAATCTCAATAGCCTCGGCATAAGTTATGCGGGCAAAATCATTTTCCAAGATGTTGGTAAGCTTGGCAAGTAACCCCGGCTCCACAAACTTGTCAAACAAAGCCAAATCATCAGGGCAATTTTCCATCACATGTCTGATACAGAACTTAACCATATCCTCGGCCAAATCCATATCATCATGAATATCGGCAAAAGCCATCTCCGGCTCAATCATCCAAAACTCTGCCGCATGGCGGGTAGTGTTGGAGTTTTCGGCTCTAAACGTTGGCCCAAAGGTATAAATATCGCCCAAAGCGCAGGCATACATCTCGCCATTTAGCTGTCCCGAAACCGTCAAGCGAGCCTCTTTGCCAAAAAAGTCTTGCGAGTAGTCAACTTTGCCATCTGCTGTCCTTGGCGGATTGTTGATATCAAGGGTGGTTACCTGAAACATCTCGCCTGCGCCCTCACAGTCAGACCCGGTAATTATCGGGGTATGAACATAGCGAAATCCGCGATCATGGAAAAACTTGTGGATGGCATAGGATAATTCCGAGCGCACTCTGAAAGCCGCGCCGTATTTGTTGGAACGCGGGCGCAAATGAGCAATGGTGCGCAAATATTCATCGGTGTGTTTTTTCTTTTGCAACGGATAATCCTCAGGCGCTATGGAATAAATTTCAATCTCTGTTGCCACCACTTCAAACTTTTGGTTGCCGCCCTGCGACAAAACCATCTCGCCTTTGACCGCGACCGAAGAACCGGTAGTAAGTTTTTTAACTTCCTCATAATTGCGCAAACTGTTGTGGGCAATAACCTGCATATTCTTAAGACAAGACCCGTCATTAATTTCAACAAACGAAAAATCTTTGGCATCGCGGCGTGTCTTAACCCATCCTTTAATTAACACCTGTTCTATCGGGCTTTCTGACTTTAGCAGTTCGGCAATTTTGGTTCTTTTCAACATATTGTTTTTGTCCTCAAAATTTATATTAATCAATTACAAACTTTTGCCACTATATTACTCTTTTGTACAAATGTCCAGCATTGACAAATAATATTCTACAGATTAGATTAAAACCAGATTATGATAATTTTTTAAGAGGGGAAAACAATGCAAAAAAGATTTCTAACCATGGGTGCTGCTGCACTTTTGCTGTCGGCCTGTGCTCCCAACATCAATTCTAACCACTATGCCACCTCCAACACCGGAGCCGTAGGGCAGGTTATGGCCTGCACGGTTGTTAGTGTTCGTCAGGTTAATGTTTCATCATCCGATTCTTCAACCGGTGCGGTTTTGGGTGCCATCGGCGGTGGTGTTGCCGGCTCCACCATCGGCCACGGCCGCGGTAGTGTCTTAGGCGCTCTTGGCGGTGCTGCTTTGGGCGGTGTCGCCGGTAACATGGCCCAAGAAGGTCTAACCTCTCAAACCGGTGTAGAATATATTGTAAGACTTGACAACGGTACCATGCGCACCATCACCCAAGGAACCGATGTCTATATGCAGCCGGGGCAAAGGTGCTATCTGCTCTATGGCGAGCAGTCGCGTATTATTCCGGCCAACTAGCAATCAAAACTCCGCTTTTGTAAGCGGAGTTTTTTTATTATCTATTCAATTCCGGTCAATTTATGAGCCAGCTCAACCTCGCTTGAGCTTTGGTTAATAAGGGCAATCAGCTCAGCATCATCTTTTTTGGTTATTGCCGCCAAAGAGCTTATATATTCGCCGTTCATGTTTTTTGCCGCCTCAATTTTCATCTCGTCATAACCAAACAGGGCAAAGCGTCTGATATTGGGTGCAAGGTTGTTATCTAAAGAGGCGTTTTGTCTTGAAAGTTTTTCCATATCAATATAGACATTGTTGCGTTTGTATTCCCACACTCCGCCAAAAGCAAAATCGGTGGTCCAGTTGGTTAAAAATGACAGATTCAAAACCGCCATTTTATTAAAGTTTGAACGCAAAGTAATTTGCTGATTTCTAAATCCTTTTTTCTTAGCCACAATGTCCAAATCATGCATACTGCGGTCAACCTCATAGGTGCAAGGTGTTGAACAAGCTCTCACCCCGTCAATAAAAACTTCCACATCTTTTTCGTTGCTGTCAAAATTAATTTCTTGTCCCGTTCCGCTGAAAATTGTGCCGCAGGCAGTAAGCATCAAACAAGAAAGTATCACCGTTTTCTTCATCTTTTTTTATCCCTTAAAATTTTATTTAGTTCACAAAAAAACCCGCTTTTAAAGGCGGGCGGATGTTCGAAAACCGTGCATTATCAAACGGCTCGGCTTATTTGGCCGAAGCCTTATTCGCCGACATCCACCCTAAGGCAGAAATCGGCATATTTTTTAAGGTCACTATGCCGCGACCGATAATGCAAAAAGGGTTTTCGATGCCCTTAAGTGTAAAAAAATCTCACACTCTGAATTAACCTAAAATCAAAACAACAAAAAGTCAAAGAAATTTTTTATCCTACATTAAAAAAGGAGCTTAAACAAAGCTCCTTTTTTAATGATTTATTTTTTGGCATCAATAATTTTTATCGCCTCATCCAAACTTGGTTCATGCCCTGATATTTCTTTAGGAATGGCATAGTTAGTCCGGCCGCATTTAAGATAGGGGCCGTATCTTCCCATCAACAACACAATTTCTTGTTTGTTTTTGGGGTGGATACCCAGTGCCTTACCGGTTGGTTTTTCTTTGGCTCCGGCCAAAAGCTCTTTGGCGCGCTCCAAGGTAATATTGAAAATGTTATCATTTCCCCTTAAGGAAACCG